>NZ_JAQUZF010000006.1:0-54233 GCF_028691475.1 Anaeromusa sp. | reverse complement strand
GGGCAGTCCATAGTGATTGCCTCCTCGTTGGTGATGGTTGTGTGGAAACTCCATTCTACCATACGAGGAAAAGTCACTATGGACTTTTTTGTTAAGTGTTCAACTTCATTTTACAATCAACCATTTTTATTTTTTCTTAATATAACACGTTTATGGCAATCCTCCCAAGTGGCCATGTACTATTGAGTTTTCACCGTTTTAGTTCGTTTTCCGCTTCCAATACCGACTCTTCATAGCGGGAAATCTTGAGATTTAATCGGTCCAATGTTTTTTGCATATCTTCCATTCTTCCTTGCAGCAGTTTGCGCTGTTCAATTAAAATTTCCTTGCGCGCATCCCTGGTTTCCTCCCCTTGTTGAAATAAGCTTACATATTCGATTAATACTTCAATAGGAAGTCCGGCGCCTCTCATACATTTTACAAATTCAACCCAACGGCAGTCATCTTCGTTATAATCGCGGTTGCCGCTCTTGCTTCTCCCTACACGCGGAATTAAGCTGATTCGTTCATAATAGCGAAGTGTATCCGGGGGAAGATTAAACTTTTCACTTACCTCGGTAATTGTCATTGTTATTCACCTCTTTTTATATGTTCATCTGAAAAAAGTTACTTTTTATCCGTTTTCGACGCGGGAAATGAAAGCGACACTTCAAAAATAGCGGCAACATCTTTTGAACAATTCACAATTTCACTATCTCAATCTCCTTGCGTTATCATTTATTTTCAATCATGTTCATATCTCTACTGTACTACTTTGAGTTTACTCCATGTCAATATATTTTTTAAAGAAATAGCAAATTGTCAAGATCACTTCGATTCCTTATTAGAAGCAATTTGCCAGGGCGCTCTGTCTTTTGCATTGTTTACATCCTGGAGTTAACTTTAAGCCAAGAGCAAATTTCAGTTTCTCAGCAATACGATAGTTGACAAACTGGACGTTCTTTTGTTTTTTATGGCATAATGAAAGTAACTTTTTTCCAAAGGAGATGCCTGAATGGATAAAAAAGAAGCAGTTTCCGACGCTGCTAATTCCTGTTCGCTATCGGATGCCGCTTTTCTTCCGCTGCGTGAGGGAGAAACCTATGAGCCCATCTTGAAGCTGCGCCAAAAGCCAAAGGAAGCGACAGGTTACGCGGTCCTGTTGGGCTTGCTTTTTGGTGCCGTTTTTACGGTGGCTTGCACCTATATGCCTTTAAAAGTGGGCCAAGGCGTTTCGGCGGATACGCCTATAGCAGCCATGGCGATTGCGCTGGCGGCGATATTGAAAAGAAGCGATGCGCTGGGAGAAAATATGCTGATGGAATGCATCGGTTCTACTGGGTCCATGGTCAATTCCGGCCTTGTTTTTGTACTCCCTGCTTTGTTTATTCTACAATTGCAGGCCGCGTTTACGGAAATGGTCTGGACTACGCTCTTGGGCGGCCTTTTAGGTATTGCCTACGCTATTATTTTGCGCAACTATTTTGTGGTACATATGCACGGGCATTATCCGTTTCCCGGCTCTTTGGCGACGACGGAGGTTCTCTTGTCTGGAGCGAAAGGCGGCGGCAGTCTGCGCGTAATTTTGCTCAGCAGTCTAGTAGGCGGTGCGGCTGATTTTGCTACCAACTCTTTTGGCTGGTGGCATGCGGCGTTTACTTCCCGCTTTTGTACTTTTGGTAGCTATTTAGCGGAAAAATATAAGCTGTTTTTTGCCATTAATGTAGAGGCCGCTGTTTTAGCCATCGGTTACATGACGGGCTGGCGTTATGCGGTGATTATCGCCGGAGGCTCTTTGTTTGGCTGGTGGGTACTGCTTCCTTTCGTGGCTTCTTTATCGGCTGACAATCAAGCTTGGCTGCTTGGAACTGCTGCGGAAAAAGTATTCCAGGATATGACACCAGAGGCTATTTTTCGCCAATCTGTTCGCTTTATCGGTATTGGGACCTTGGCGATGGCAGGTATTTTGGGAGTGTTAAAGATGACCCCTTTTATCGGCCTTGCCTTTAAGGAAGCCATCTTGGGCATCTGGACGGATAAAAAAAATACATCCGCCTCTGTGCGGACGCAAGAAGATGTTCCGATGGCCTGGGTTGTGGGACTAATTGCATTGATTGCCTTGGTGTTTGCTTTGCTCATTCACCTTCACTATGGAGCTAGCTGGCTGCAAGCGCTTCTTTTAACGGTGGTACTGCTGGCAGGGTCTTTTCTTTTTTCCGTCGTAGGAGCTACATCGATTGCCTTTACCTCCTCTGAACCTGTATCTGGTTTAACCTTATTGACTTTGATTATTGGCGCCCAAGCTATGATCAGCACGGGCTTAGTCGGCGAGGTCGGCATTTTAGTGGTTCTGCTTATGGCGGCGGTTGTTTGCGGCTGCCTCTGGATGACGGGATGCTTTGTAGGGGATTTAAAGGTAGCCTTTTGGCTTGGCATTACGCCGAAGACGCTGCAGATTTGGAAGGTCATTAGCACTCTAATTTCCGCGTTCATTGCCGCCGGAGTCATGCTGCTTCTCGCTAAAAGCATGGGCTTCAGCGGTCCGGGGTCCTTGGCGGCTCCTCAGGCCAATGCGGTAGCCGCGGTCATCGGACCGCTCATGGCGGGCCAAGAAGCTCCTTGGATGTTATATGTTGCAGGCGCTGTATTAGCTGTTTTGTTAGACTGGTTGAAGGTGCCGGCATTGGCGTTTGGCTTGGGCTTATACATCCCGCTGGAGCTCAATACGCCCTTGCTTGCGGGCGGTGGTATTTCCTATTTAATGGCTCATAGCAGCCGCGATGCGCTTTTGAACCAATGGAGGCAGCGGCGAGGCCTTCTCATTAGCTCCGGTTTTATTGCTGGCGGCTCGATCATGGGCGTATGCAGCGCCGGCTTGCGCGTGCTGGGTTATGACTTCAGCCAGTTTTCTTGGGGAAGTACGGAAAACCCGGAAATGTATTCCTTGGTGATGTATGTTTTCTTGTGTGGCTTTTTCATTTGGTACAGTCGACGCGGCCAACCGACCGTCTAAGCTTTTTTAATGCCATTTCATGCGTACATAAAAGCGACCATTTTTTTCAAAAGGTTCTCCTTCGCGCTGAAAGCCGAAAGAAGCGTAAAAAGCTTCTTTTTCTTGACGCGAATCTAGCACAATCGCGCGTCCTTGGGCAAGGTGCGACGATTCCTTCAGCACATGCCTTAGCAGCTTGCTTCCCCAGCCTTGTTGCTGCCGTGATGGCAGGGTGGCAAATTTGCGTAATTGCAAAGCCGCATCGTTGCTAAATACGGACAGACAGGAAACTAGTACTTTGCAGTTTGACGCTGTAATTACAAAGAGGCCAAAATGCACTGCTTTTTCATCGCCAGGAAGTTGTACGAAAGAAATATCTTTGTCCGGCCACATGGCTTCTTGGCGCAGCGCCCAGGTGTCTGCGGCCTGAAGCAATTCAATACAATAGGATGGACTTTGCATATTCATTTTAGGCTGCTCCTTTCTAAAATAAAGTATGAAACGATAATTTAGTGCATGTTTTTTGTTGTTTACTACCAAAAGACAATGTACATGGAACTGCCTAATGGTATGGTAAGGGCATTGCTAAAAACGACGCGTATAGGGGATTTATGGGCGTCGTTTTTTCGGTATACAGACTTTATAATTTCGTGCTTTTCGCGTTTTTCGCGGTTGGATAATAATGTTCTTATATCAATCCACTTGAATGGGAATTTTGCTGGTGTAACGATGCGACAGCTGATCATCCAAGTGGGCGTACTTAGCAGTCGTCGTGGGGCTGGCATGGCGCAGGGTTTCCTGGACGATACGCAAATCTTTCGTTTCCTGGTAGAGCAAAGTACCGCAGGTATGGCGCAATAAATGACAGCTTTTTCCCGGCTTTTTAAGCTTGGCTTCTTGGAACCAATGATCAACAATATCGCGGATGCCGCAGCGTGAAAGACGTCCGCCGTTATGATGACGGCTGATGGAAACGAAAAGCGGCGTGCCTTCCGTGTCCCCCTGCACAGGGCGGCGCTGTTTGGCATAGGCGTCTAACGCGGCAAGGACATCCTCGCGCAGATATACATAGCCGTCTCTTTTTTTGCCGTGCACCAGCATCATGCCGTTGTTCCAATCGACATCTTCGATATTGGCGCGATGGATTTCTACGGTACGCAAGCCTTGTAACGCCATAAGTACCAAAATAGCTTTAGCTCGCAGCGCTTCTTCCCCTTCTTTGGGAATGAGCGACAGCAAATGCTGCATGTCGGCGGCGGTAAGAAAAGACTGCTGCTGCAGCCGCGCGCGACGGTCTTCACCAGCATACACTTCTGCTGCCGGATTTTCTTTGAGGATCCCTCTAGAAACGGCGGCTGCGTAAAAACGGCGCAGCGCCGTTAATTTTAAGGCAATGGTGCTGACTTTATAGCGCTTTTTCTCCCAAAGATACTGGCGGTATACTTTCAATTGGTGTACCGTAGCCTGTTCGGGTTGCAGCCCTTCTTCGCGGCACCAAAGGAGAAACTGACGGATATGAGAAAGATAGGTAGCCATCGTATCGGCAGCGGCGCGGCCATGGGCTACGTCCAAACGGAGAAATTCGCCGAAGCGCTGCAGGAATTCTTCTTTGCTCCAACTGTCTGGACTCAGCAATGAAGCTGGTACTGCTGGCATGGTTACATACTGCCCGTTCATACCTATTTCCCCCTCGTAACGTACCTCATAGCTCCTTAACTCCTTATAATTATACTTATAAGGAGTTATGGAGTCAAGAAAAGGCGGTTTTGGATAAAACCGCCTTTTCGAATATTGCAGGTCTTCTCTTTTACTTTTTAATGAAATCGGCACCGCGCTGGATGGCTGCTTCGTTAATTTTGAAGAGTTCCGGCTTATTGGCGAATTTCTTTTCAAACATTTTTTTGAAAGCTCCCAGCATGGATTCAGTTTTCACCGGCTCCCCTGCTGCAATAATAGCTCCCAGCATGACCATGTTGCCTACTTTGGGATTGCCAAGTTCAGCAGCAATTTCATTGACAGGAACTTTAAAGACATTAATGTCTTTACGAGTAGCATCTTTGTCAATGAGGGAACTGTTGATGATCAAGGTGCCGCCTTTTTGCAAGGATCCTTCAAAGCGAGTCAGAGACGGCAGATTCATGGCCACAACCATGGACGGCTCGCTGACCATAGGGGCGCCGATGGGGTCTTCGGATACGATAACCGAGCAATAAGCGGTGCCGCCTCGCATTTCCGGGCCGTAAGAGGGAATCCAGGTTACTTCCTTGCCTTCAAGCATGCCCGCATAGGTCAATAGCTGTCCCATGAGCATGATGCCCTGACCGCCGAAGCCAGACATAATAATTTCGTGTGTTTGCGACATTATTTAGCCACCTCCTCAGGTGTTTTGAAAACCCCAAGGGGATAGTAAGGCATCATATTGGCTTCCATCCATTTTACAGCGTCAATGGCGCTTAATCCCCAGTTGGTCGGACAAGTGGAAAGAACTTCTACCATGGTGAATCCTTTGCCTTCCAATTGCATCTTGAAGGCTTTTTTAATGGCGGCTTTCGCCTTAGCCATATTGGCGGGATTATTGACAGCTACGCGTTCAATATAAGCAGCGCCGTCCAAGGTAGCCAGCATTTCAGAGACGCGAATTGGGATGCCTGCCGTTTCCGCTTTACGACCGTAAGGCGAGGTTTGGGTGACTTGACCTACCAAGCTGGTAGGCGCCATCTGACCGCCGGTCATGCCGTAAATAGCGTTGTTGACAAAAATAGTGGTGATTTTTTCGCCGCGCGCCGCTGCATGGACAATTTCCGCTGCGCCAATGGCGGCAAGGTCGCCGTCGCCCTGATAGGTGAATACCGGAGCTTCCGGATGAACGCGCTTGATGCCGGTAGCTACAGCCGGAGCACGGCCATGAGCGGCTTCAAACATATCAATGTTGAAATAATCATAAGCAAGTACCGAACAGCCGACAGGTGCGACGCCAATGGCGCTGTCCTGCACGCCCAATTCATCAATAACCTCTGCTACCAGGCGGTGGATAATGCCATGATGGCATCCGGGACAATAGTGTGTAGGTACATCTACAAGTGAAGCAGGACGACCAAAAACTTTTTCAGCCATGAGATCATTTCCCTCCTTTGCCGCTCATAATAGCAACGATTTTTTCGTAAATTTCATTGGGGCTGGGCATTACGCCGCCCATGCGTCCATAGAAATGAACCGGCTTGTCTTTACCGACGGCCAGCCTTACGTCTTCGACCATTTGGCCGGCGCTGAGCTCTACCGTCAGGAAGGCGGAAGCCTTTTGCGCTAATGCTTCGAGCGGAGCTGTGGGGAAAGGCCACAAAGTGATCGGACGGAGCATGCCGACTTTCAGTCCTTCTTTATGCGCTTTTTCCATCGCTGTGCGGGCAATACGGGAGCTAATGCCATAGGCTACAATGACCAATTCGGCATCATCTGTATAAAGCTCTTCATAGCGAACTTCAGCAGCGGAAATTTTGGCGAATTTTTCCTGCAGATGCAGGTTATGCTGTTCCATCGCATCCGGCTGGAGATACAGCGAATTGATGATATTCGGTTTTTTACGGCCTTTCAAGCCAGCTGCAGCCCAAGGCTTAGCCGGAGGAGTGATGGTGCTGGCCTTGAATTCGGCAGGCTCCATCATTTGGCCTAAAGCGCCGTCGCCCAAAAGCATGACCGGCGTGCGATACTGATCGGCCAAGTCAAAGGAAAGAATCGTATAGTCAACCATTTCCTGTACAGAGTTCGGCGCCAGGACGATCAGACGATAGTCGCCGTGACCGCCGCCTTTAGTAGCCTGGAAGTAGTCGGACTGTGCCGGCTGGATACTGCCCAGGCCCGGGCCTCCACGAGCAATGTTGACAATGACACAAGGCAGTTCGGCCCCTGCAATATAGGAAATTCCTTCTTGCTTTAAGCTAATGCCGGGGCTTGAAGAAGAAGTCATGGAACGAGCGCCTGCACCGGCTGCTCCATAAACCATATTGATAGCGGCAATTTCGCTTTCCGCCTGTAAAAACACCCCGTCAATTTTCGGCATGCGTTTGGCCATATATTCGGTAAGTTCGGTTTGAGGGGTAATGGGATAGCCAAAATAATGACGACACCCGGCAACAATGGCAGCTTCACCTATCGCCTCATTGCCTTTCATTAGAACTTTTTCAGCCACAGTACTTCCTCCCCTTTATTTATAGACTTCAATAGCTACATCTGGACAAGTTTTACCGCACAGAGCACAACCGATGCACTGCGATTCGTCCGTACAGAAAGCGGGACGATAGCCTTTACTGTTGAAATGATCTGCAAATGTCAGAATTTTTTTCGGGCAAGCAACGGTGCATAAGCCGCAACCTTTGCATCGCTCTTCGTTGATGACCGGTTTTGCCATGAAAATAACCCCTTTCCTCTCTTCGCCTGTAATGTTGTAAACCACTAACTCGGTATATTCACTTTATTCGGAACTAACATAAAAATTCCTGCTTTTGTACATAAAAATACCCGCAAAAATTGCGGGTATTTTGTATACTGGTCACTAACATTTACTTAGTCGACAATAACTTCCAATTGATCGCCATTTTTGCACAACGCGGCATTTCCTTCATCAGTATCGACATGCATTTCCAACGCATAGTCTTTGTTAACGCGAATCAGCACATTTTCAAAAATCAGGCCGCGATTGCCGCCACAGCGGACTTTAACGAGATCTTTATCTTTGACGCCGAATTCGGCGGCTTCAGCAGGATTCATATGGATATGACGTCCAGCTACAATGACGCCTTCTGTCAGTTGGACTTCGCCTTTCGGGCCTACCAGTTTGGCGCCCGGCGTGCCGACCAAATCGCCGGAATCACGTACAGGAATATTTTTCAGACCCAGTTTCATGGCGTCGCTCATGGAAACTTCTACTTGGCTCTTGCTGCGGATTGGTCCCAAAATACGTACATTTTTAAACGCCGATTTTTCGGTGACTACATCAATGGTCTCGTTGGAAGCAAACTGTCCAGGCTGTGCCAAATCTTTTTTATTGGTCAGCTCATAGCCAGCTCCATAGAGAATATCCAGATGCTCCCGGGTTACATGGACGTGGCGGGCGGAAATACCTGCGGTTACTGTTTTGTTAGACATAAATAACACACTCCCTGTTTTGTTTTAGCGGCATTTTTCTTAAGGAATCGGCGCAGTAACAGCAATGATTCCTTAAATATAAAAATAAACCGAAACTGTCAATAAATCAGCTTCGGTTTATTATATCATGAAATGTTACTCAATGATTTCTGAAAAATAAACAACTGTTACCGTATCGTCTGGAGCAATGCTGCGCTCGTAGACCCCTTCCAAGAAACGGGTCAGCTCTTCGACACTGGCAATATCCGGATTTTCCCCTTGCAGGTCTTCGCGGGTTAATTGACCGATGGGTTTTACCAAAACGCGGTCAATAACAGCGGCATATATCTTCTTGCGCTGATGAAACCGTTTGCCCACCGTTACCCAGACAATGTCGCCTTCCTGATATTTGCTGCGCTTGTCGCCAAAGCGAATGGTACAGGATTTGCGGCGACAGACTAACTGTACATGGTAATTGGATGAATAAAAATTCAATGCTTTCATTGACAATTCCTCCTTTGTCAATCTGGATATTGCTGCAATTCAGCCCTTTTTCAACCATTGCACGGTACGATCAACTGCTTTTTGTAAACTTGCCTCTTCTTCTACCAAGGCGATGCGCACATAGCCCTCGCCTTGCGCTCCGAAAGCGCTTCCCGGCACTACGGCTACCCCTGCTTCACGCAGCCAGGATAACGTAAATTCCATGGAGGTTTCCTTGGTTGGCACCGGTGCCCAAACAAACATGGTGCCTTTAGGCTTGGGAATCTGCCATCCGCAGGCGGCTAAGCCATCAATCAAAAGATCCCGGCGGCGTTGGTAGATGGCGGCTGTGTCCAGTACGGCCTGCTGCGGTCCGCGCAGAGCGGCGATAGCGGCTTCCTGGACAGGAAGAAAAATACCATAGTCAAAGTTTGATTTCAAGCGTCCTAAATAGGAGATAACTTCAGCATTGCCCAAAGCAAAGCCTACGCGGCAGCCGGCCATATTGTATGTTTTGGAAAGAGAGTGGAACTCAATGCCCACTTCCTTGGCTCCTGGAGTTGCCAGAAAGCTCGGCGGGCGATAGCCATCAAAGACCAGCTCGCTATAGGCAAAATCATGGCAAACAACAATTTCATTTTGTTGGGCAAAAGCCACTACCTTGCGAAAAAATTCTTCGTTCGCCACGGCTGCTAAAGGATTATTGGGATAGTTTAGAATCATCAGCTTGGCGCGCTTGCGAATGTCTGCCGGAATAGCTTCCAAGTCAGGTAAAAACTCATTCTCTTTGCGCAAAGGCATATGATATAATTCGGCGCCGGCTACCAAAGGTCCTGCGCTGAAAATCGGATATCCTGGATCGGGAACCAGCACTACATCGCCCGGGTTAAGCAGGCAAAGAGCGATGTGAGCCAGACCGTCCTGGGAACCCATCAGCGTATGTACTTCTGTTTCCGGGCAAAGAGTAACAGCAAATTTATCTTGATACCACTGCGCCATAGCTTCCAGCAGTTCACTTTTACCGCGTGACAAGGCGTAGCGATATTGATGCCCCTCCCTAGCGGCGTTGCATAAAGCATCGACAATATGCGGCGCTGGAGCTAAGTCGGGACTGCCAATACTCAAGGTAATGATGTCGCGGCCTTTGGCTTCTTCCGCGCGGCGCAAAGCGTCAATTTCCGAAAAAACAGCGGACGAAAGTCCGTTCAACCGTTCAGAGCAAACTGGATGAAACAAGTAAATTCCTCCTCGGATCCTTAGTTACGGGCAGTAAGGTGCTGGCTGCGTACAGCCACTTCATGACGCAGTCGTTCAATATCGATTGTTGTGAACTCGCCATTGTCTAGCAATACTTTGCCATCGACCAAGACGGAGTGCACATCAAGGGCATTCGCGGCATAAGCCAGAAGGGAAATACGGTCATAACGAGGCTGCCAGTGCAAGCCATTCATGTTCCAAAGGGTCAGGTCCGCTTTTTTACCGGGAGCAATTTGACCGATTTGCTGCTCCAAGCCCAGCGCAAGCGCGCCCGCGCTGGTAGCCATCTGCAAGGCTTCACTTGCGGATACGGCCAATGGATCGCCGGTATTAGCCTTATGCAGGGTTGCCGCCAAACGGACTTCTTCCAACATATCTAAATTATTGTTGCTGGCGGCTCCGTCGGTACCAAGGGCCACGCACAAACCGGCTTTCAACATAGCCGGCACCGGTGCAATCCCGCTGGCCAGCTTCAAGTTGCTGCCGGGATTATGAGCTACACGAACCTTGCGGCGTACCATCAGTTCGATATCTTCCGGTGAGAGATGCACGCAATGAGCTGCCAAGGTGCCGCATTCCAGCAGACCAAGGCGTTCCATCAAAGCCATGGGCGTAGCGCCGTGGTCTTTTTTGCAGTCTTCCACTTCGCCTATTGTTTCCGCCAGATGAATGTGAATGTTGGCGTTTAGGCAATGGGCCATGGAAACAACGCGTTCCAAATAAGCAGGCGGGCAGGTATAGGGCGCATGCGGTCCGAGCATGACGGTGATTCGGCCATCAGCGGCACCGTGAAATTCCCGAAAGAAGGAAGCGCTTTCGGTCAGTGCTGTTTCCGCATTCGGCGCTACACCGGCCATGCCGCGGGCCAAACTGGCGCGAATACCGCTTTCGGCGACAGCGCGAGCCGCATCAGGCATAAAAAAGTACATATCTGCAAAAGTGGTTGTGCCGGTGCGCAGCATTTCCGCAATCGCCAGCTGCGTCCCCCAGTAGACGTCATCCGCTTCTAAACGGGCTTCTGCGGGCCAAATTTTTTCTTGCAGCCAGTCCATAAGCTGCATATCATCCGCATAGCTGCGAAATAAGCTCATCGCCGCATGAGTATGTGTATTGATAAAGCCAGGCATAGCCAGAAGATCTTTTCCTTCAATAATGCGATCCGCTGACCACGCTTCAGGCACAATGCCTACATAAGCAAATTTACCTTCTGCAATGGCAATATCCCCGGTAGCTACTGCTCCGTCCGGGCCCCAATATTCGATATTGCGAATCAAGATGCGTTCAGTCATTCCCTGTATCCCCTCTCCGCTTGCGATAATGCGAAACGTAAAATTCATGCATAATGTTTACATCTTCGTCGCTTAAGGCCTTAGCTCCTCCTAAAAGATTGGCATAAAGATAAATTTGCGCCGCTTTTTCTACTAATTCTGCTGCTGTCATGGCTTCCGCCAAAGTAGTACCGCAGCATACTGCTCCATGATTGGCCAATAATACGGCCTGTTTGGAGCCAAGAGTGGCGGCAGCTTGCGCCGCCAGTTCTTGGGTTCCAGGCAGAGCATACGGCGCTAAAGGAATTTCGCCGCCCGCTAATTGAACTATGTCTTCAATCACCGGAGGAATGGGCTTATGGGCTACGGCGCAAGCACTAGCGTGAACACTGTGCGTGTGAACAATAGCCATAATATCCGGCCGTGCTTGATAGATCGCCAAATGAAGAGGCATTTCCGAAGAAGCGGTACGGCCAGATGCCTGAAAAATAACCTGGCCGTTTAGATCGACGATAACAACATCTTCGCTTTTTAAGGAGCCATACTCGCGGCCGGAAGGAGTAATCGCTACTTGATCTTCAGCTACGCGCAGGCTGAGGTTGCCCCAGGTCCCTGCAACTAAGCCTTTAGCCAAAAGACTTTGCCCGGCCAGCACAAGCTGTTGGCAAGAAACTTCAAGCATTGTAGCGCCCTCCTTGATTTAAGCCTGTTTCAAATAGGATTCCTGTTCCGCTGAAAGGGCGTCAATGCCAAAGCCCATGGCTTTCAGCTTATAGCTGGCAATTTCCTTGTTTAGATCATCGGAAACGGTGTGAACGGAGTTATCCATCTCTTGATGGTGGTTCAAAATATGCAGAACTGCCATGGCCTGCACCGCAAAAGACAAATCCATGATTTCTGCCGGATGGCCGTCACCGGAGGCCAGGTTTACCAGACGTCCTTCCGCCAACAGATAGATGCGGCGGCCGTCTGCCATTAAGTATTCTTCAATATTGTGGCGAGCGGTCCGCTTTTGCACGGCTAAAGCATCTAGATCGCCTTTGTTGATTTCCACATCGAAATGGCCGGCATTAGAAAGAATCGCGCCAGTTTTCATGACTTCGATATGCTCTTTGCGGATAACATCCTTGCAGCCGGTGACGGTTACAAAAATATCTCCTTGCTTGGCGGCTTCCTCCATAGGCATAACCTGGAAACCGTCAAATACGGCTTCAATGGCTTTAATGGGATCAATTTCGGTAACGATGACATTGGCGCCTAGGCCCTTGGCGCGCATGGAAACGCCTTTGCCGCACCAGCCGTAGCCGGCGACAACAACGGTCTTGCCAGTCACGGTGAGGTTGGTAGTACGCATGATGCCGTCCCAAGTCGATTGGCCGGTACCGTAACGATTATCAAAGAGGTATTTGCAATAAGCATCATTAGCTGCAACCATTGGGAATTTCAGTCTTCCCTCTTCCGCCAGGGCGCGCAGACGATGTACGCCGGTAGTGGTCTCTTCGGCGCCGCCAAGGATATTAGCGGCCAAGTCGCTGCGTTCGCCGTGCAGCAAGGAAACCAGATCGCCGCCGTCGTCAACGATGATGTCCGGTTTGGTATCCAAAGCGCGATGCAGGAAGGTTTCGTATTCTTTATCGGTGCAGCCATGCCAAGCGAAAACAGAAACGCCTTGCTCGCTCAGCGCCGCCGCCACGTCATCTTGCGTAGAAAGCGGGTTGCTGCCGGTAATGGCTACTTCAGCGCCGGCATTTTTAAGAACCAAAGCCAAGTAAGCGGTTTTCGCTTCCAAATGCATGGTGATAACGATTCGCTTGCCTTTGAGCGGCTGTTCTTTACTCAAATCTTTATCCAAAAGGCTGAGTACAGGCATGAAGTTTTTTACCCAATTGATTTTGTCGTGGCCGCCGGGGGCCAGTTTGCTGTCGCGAATCATGGAAGTAGTCATAGTGTCATTCTCCTTTTTATTTGTACGTATTGTTGCGCAGGCTGCGCCGCTTGTTGGCGCATGGCGGCAATGGCTTGGTCATAAGGCGCTCGCAGAACGCCGTACTCGGTAATAATGGCAGATACATATTCGTGAGGCGTTACATCAAATGCCGGATTGAAGACCGCAATGCCTTGTGGAGCGGTGGCTTTACCCGCAAAATGCGTAACTTCGCTTTCGTGCCGTTCTTCAATGGGAATACCCTCTCCGGTAGCCAGGGAAACATCAAAAGTAGAAAACGGCGCGGCTACGTAAAAAGGCAAACCATGTTCTTTCGCCAAAACCGCTACGCTATAGGTGCCGATTTTATTGGCCACATCGCCATTAGCGGCAATGCGGTCAGCTCCGACAATAACCGCTTTGACACGGCCTAATTTCATAACATAGCCAGCCATATTATCCGTAATCAGCGTAACAGGAATAGAATCCTTGGAAAGCTCCCAAGCCGTTAAGCGGGCGCCTTGCAATAGCGGTCTGGTCTCGTCAGCGTAGACTCCGCTGATGCCTCCTTGTCGGTAGGCTTCACGAATAACGCCTAAGGCGGTTCCCTGTTCGACCGTGGCCAGCGAACCAGCGTTGCAGTGCGTCAGAACCGTTATGGGATTGGATGCATCAAATAAATCAGCCCCAAACCGGGACATACGCTGGTTAATCAGCACATCTTCACGGGCAATAGCATTTGCTTCTTCTTCCAAAGCCGCAACAATTACGGTAGCCGGCTGGTGCTCATGGGCTTGGGCTGCTTGCAGCATGCGCTTAATGGCCCAGGCTAAATTAACAGCAGTAGGCCTTGTGGCGTTAAGATCTTTGGCAATGCGCTGTAATTGCGCAGAAAAGTCGTCGGCATGCTCAACGCTTTTAGCTCCCAGTACTAGACCGTAGGCGGCTGCAGCGCCAATCGCCGGGGCGCCTCGTACTTCCAATTTACAGATGGCGTCAGCTACAGCCTGGTAATCTTCACAGCAACGCTGGCATTCTTCTAGCGGCAGCGCTGTTTGATCCAAAAGCCAAAGGCAGCCGTCTTTCCATTCCATGGTTTTCATGAAAGCCGTTCCCCTTTTACTCAAATTTCGTCATGTCAAAGCCGCCGTACTCTTGCAGCGCGTGGCGGCAGGAGCAGTCCGCTTCCGCCTTAATGCGAGTCAGCGTTTTTTCTAAAAGCAAGCGCAGCTTGGCGCTATTTTGTTTCATGATCTCGACAACTTCGCCATGCGTAAGATTTTGCGGCGAAAGGCCTGCTCCGTAATTAGTTATCATAGAGACGGTAGCATAGCACATTTCGGCTTCTCTGGCCAGCACGGCTTCCGGGATATTGGTCATGCCGACAACGTCGCCGCCGAAGGAAGCAAAAAGCCTTACTTCCGCCGGTGTTTCAAAGCGCGGCCCTTCTGCACAGACGTAACAACCCTGGGAGTGAAGAGTTATACCGGTTTCCTGGGCGCTTTCGGCCAGAACGGCGCGCAACGAAGGACAATAAGGCTGGGTAACGTCTACGTGCACTACGCCGCGGCGACCGCCGTCAAAAAAAGTATTGACGCGATTTTTCGTAAAATCAAGAAACTGATCTACCGCAACAAAATCGCCGGGCTTATATTCCATGCGTAGCGAGCCGACAGCTGTCGTGGCCAAAACAGCCACAACACCCAGCTTTTTTAAAGCGTAGATATTCGCCCGGTAGTTAATTAAATGCGGCGGTATGGAATGTCCAGCGCCATGACGTGACAAAAAGACAACTTCCTGACCTTCCAAACGTCCCACTTGATACGGAACCGAGCCAAAGGGCGTCGACATGGTATCTTCCCAAAGAGAACTCAGCATACGGGGATCGTATACTCCTGTGCCGCCGATGACGGCCAAACGATGCGGTGTGGTGGTCATGAATACGCCTCCTACTTACCGGTTTCCCGTCACCAGGAAGACCAGGTCGTTTATTGTTTGCAACACATGATCGGGTTTCGATGCCGCAAGATTTTCCCAGGGCACTAGCGTCCAGGAAACGGCAGCTGTTTTTAAGCCAGCTGCATGACCGCTGGCGATATCAGCAGGGCTGTCTCCCACCATCAGACAAGCGGAAGCCGGCAGACCCAAATGGGACAAGCCTTTTTCCACCGGTTCCGGATGAGGCTTGTGCTGCTGGGTTGATTCCATGCCCACTACATGCCGGATATAACCGTCTAAATGGAACAGACGCAGGCCGCGCCAGGCGGTTTTTTCCGTTTTAGAAGTAACTACGCCCATGGCGACGCCCGCTTTATCAAGAGCCTGCAACGCTTGCTCAACTCCCTCAAAGGAGGCAGCCAGTCGGTCATGGTGCTCTAGATTAAAAGCGCGATAAATTTCAATCAAGTGATCTGCGTCTCCTGGTTCGCCCAGGACCTCCATGGCCGTACGTAAGGGTTCGCCAAAATACCGTGAAATGGCCTCTTCCGGCAGCGTTCGTCCGTAAGCGGTTTGAAAGGTATGCTGAAAAGACGCAATAATTAAGGGTGAAGTATTAATTAACGTTCCGTCCAGATCAAATAAAATGCCTGCAAATTTCACAAAGATCCTCCTGCTTGCAAAATGGTTATTTCGTACTTCGTACAATAATTCACTTCTCTTTATTCTTTGTCCTGCCGGACTTTTTTGCTTACTGTTCCTTAGCCCAAGACTTTACCAGCGGCAAAAGGCTGTGATCCGTCATATCCAGACAAATGGGAGTAATGGAAACGCATCCTTTGGCAACGGCAGCGATGTCGCTATCCTCATCATTGCTGACGTTTAGCACTTCGCCTCCCATCCAATAGTAAATGCGTCCTCGGGGATCAAGACGACGTTCAAAGGTATTTGTATATTGGCGCACACCCAGTTTGGTAACAGCGACTCCTTTAAGCTCCGCTTCCGGCAGCGCCGGAATGTTGAGGTTCAGCAGCATTCCGGGCTGCAGTTGATGCGGTAGAATTATGGTTTCCAGAATGCGTCTCGTGATTTTGGCTGCGCTTTTGAAATCGCCATGGCTCCAAGCATTAAGAGAGACCGCCAAGGACGGAATACCATGCAGGGAACCTTCCATAGCAGCGCTGACTGTACCGGAATAAAGCACATCCGTGCCTAAGTTAGGGCCGTGATTGATACCGGAAATGACCAGGTCCGGTGTCTCACTAAGGAGCGCTTCCAGTGCAATTTTCACACAATCTGTAGGCGTACCCCCGATTCGCCAGGCTTTAATGCCGTCTTCTTTTACAACATGGCGATCCACGCGAATGGGATGGGTCACAGTAATGGCCTGGCTGGTAGCGCTTCGCTCTCGGTCCGGAGCGGCAACAATTACATCCGCCCAAGGAGAAAGCTCTTGCCATAAAGCGCGAATGCCGGAGGCGTCAATTCCGTCGTCGTTTGTCAGTAATATACGCATAGAGAGGCGCCTCCTATCAGTTTGCCCGTGCCTTAGTATAAGCTACAGCGGAATGAAGTGATTCCCAAACTTTTACCTGCGTCAGAAACACATCCCCCTGACGCAGCAGGGGCAATTGTTCTAGTTTTTCATAAACATAACGAGCCAAATTTTCCGCCGTAGGATTCAACTGGCTGAAAGCTTCCAATTCATTCAAATAATGATGATCCAGTTCATTAAGAACCCCTTTGGCAGCGTCCTTAAGATCATGAAAATCGACAAGCATGCCCAGTTCATTTAAGGTCTCACCGCAGACGCTAACCTCAACACGCCAGTTGTGGCCGTGCAGACGACGGCACTTTCCGGGGTACTCGCGAATACAATGCGCGGCTTCAAAATCGAGGCTTATCGTTAAGTCATACATACTATGTTCCTTTCTTTTCTAAGAGATTGTGTTGTTGAAATGGAGAAAAAGAGGTGAGTTAGACTCACCTCTTTTTGAATTATTTCGCTGCTTGTTTGCTGAATACCGGCTCGTTAGCGAATTCATCATTGGCTTTCATCAGCATGTCTTGATAGCTAAGTGCACGGGTATGCTGCGTATGACTCCAAACGCGCTCGTGCCGATGCAAAAAGCCCAGGAAGGTGATGGGAATCCAACTGTAGACAAAGACAGGATACATCAGCAGATACAGCCAGCACTTCCAATTTGCTCGAATCTTGGCCAAAATAATGACAGGGAAAATATATTGGCCAAAAGCGAGAATAGTCCAAACTTCAAGAGGTAAAACTCGCTCTAAAATATTCGTGTAAAAAGGATAAACCGCACCAGCATAACTGGCAATAACGAAGAATGTAGACATCAGCAAAAAGTGAGGCTGTACCAAGTGCAGCACTCCGTCCAACAGACGAATATCGCGGCGGCGGATGCCCTCCTTAATCATGGTGGGAATATAGCGTCCGGCAATGTCGAAATGTCCCTGTGCCCAGCGTTTGCGCTGATTCCAAGCCTGCTTGAACGTTAGCGGTTTTTCATCGTAAACAATGGCATCATGGGCCCAGGTAGTACGAATGCCTTTCAATAAGACCTTCATGGTAAACTCCATGTCTTCCGTCAGACAGGTAGCGCCCCAGCCGAAACGGCGCAGGACACTAGTGGAAATGCACATGCCCGTGCCGCCTAGAACACTGGATAAACCAATATTATACTTGGCTAAATGCCAAATATGATCGATCAGCCAGAAGGCAATGGCAAAGGTTCCGGAAATCCAGGTATCTGTGGGGTTTTTGGCATCCATGTAACCCTGGATAACGGTCTCCCCTTTTTGCAAACGATTATTCATTTCCAAAAGAAAATTTGGATGCACCAGATTATCAGCATCAAAAACCACAACGGCATCATACTGGCGTTTCATCTTAAAAAGCCGCGCGAACATCCATTCCATGGCAAAGCCTTTGCCACGTATTTCCTTGTCAAAGCGTTCATGCACAATAGCGCCGTATTCGCGGGCTACTTTCGCTGTAGCGTCTGTGCAGTTATCTGCGATAATAAAGATGTCATAAAGCTCTTTAGGATAGCGCAAGACATGCAAATTTTCTACTAATTGTCCAATAACCGATTCTTCGTTATGAGCGGAAACCACAATGGCAAAAGTATGTTTCGGTTGGAAATTTTTCTTTTCTTTTTTCTTCCAAAAACCAAAACAAGCGAGAACAAAATAGTACACGCTGAAAAAAGCAATCATTGCTTGAATGGGGATCATGATAATATCCATTATATAGTTCATGGGAGACGCTCCTTTTCGCACACCAAAATTCTAAGATGGTGTCCGTCTATTGCTTTGCTGCTGTTATCCGTTGGCGTCCAAAAAGTCCATAGGCAAAATTTAGCACGCCAAAAAATGCATAAGAGAAGAAAATGACAAAAACAATGGCCTCTAGGGAATGCCAGAGAATATAACCGGCCATGACAGCAGTCAATATAACGGGAATGGCGTGAATCTGCTCATTTCCCTTCCCCTTGAAATCAGGGTAATGAACCGAACTGACCATTAAATAGGCGAAAATAGCAATCAGAATGGGAAATGTCCAGCCGCTGGGCTTGTAGCCGAGAGCCACAAAAGTACCTACCAGGCAGCCGCCTGCCGGAATGGGCAGACCCATGAAATACCCTTTGACCGTAGTGGTGTTTACGTTGAAACGCGCCAGGCGTAAAGCGCCGCATAAAGCAAAGAAGATCGCAACAGAAAACCCAATCCAGCCAAACTCCTTTAGCGCAAACTGATAGGCCAGCAATGCCGGAGCAACGCCAAAAGAAACCAGATCGCAAAGCGAATCAAGTTCCTTCCCAAACTCGCTGCTGACTCCAAGCGCCCGTGCCACCCTGCCATCCAAACCGTCCGCAATCATAGCGGCGACGATAAAAAAACCAGCCGGTACGAAATCTCCCTGCATCGTAAAGCCGAGAGAAATCATGCCCAGAACTAGGTTGAGGGCTGTAACGGCATTGGGAATCCAATACTTCACTCGTGTAACCTCCCTATGATGGTCTTGCCGCCATAAACGCGATCTCCTTTTTTGACCAGCACTTCCACGGCAGCAGGCATGATGATTTCCGTACAGGAGCCAAATTTAATCATGCCGAAGCATTCGCCGGAATGCAGCTGGCTGCCGAGAGTAACCCAGGAGACGATGCGCCGTGCAATAAGACCGGCCACTTGTGTGACCAATACCTGCAAGCGTCCATTATCCAAACCGATGGCATGGCGTTCATTTTCACAGCCTGCCGAAGCTTTATAGGCTGGTTTGAAGCGGCCGCATACATACTGCTGATACTTGATTTCCCCGCCAATGGGGCTGCGATTGACATGTACGTCAAAGACGGAAAGAAAAATTGTAACTTTTGTGCCTTTGGTATGAAGAAATTCCTCGTCAGTCACTTCGCAAACGCTCATAACTTTGCCGTCCGCCGGTGAAAGTACCAAATTATCCCCTGTTGGAATAATCCGATTGGGATTGCGAAAGAAAAAAGTCACAAACAAAGTCAGTACGCCTGGCAAAATGCTCCATACCGGCTCGGCAAAGAAGGCAACCATAACGGTAAGGAGAAATAAAAAGGCAATATAACGGTACCCCTCTTTTACAATGAGGCCTGTTGTCATTATACTTCGTTTCACCTCCTGCCCTCGTCGGGGCAAAAAGAAAAGGGCTTTCTTTAAGTGGCCCATATTCTCAAATAATTATAATATATACCTTCGAGGTTGTCTAACTGTTTTTCCTACTGCAAACATGCCAAATGAAACGAGGTAAAGCCAGCATTCGCAGGCAACGGCTTGGTTGGCATAAAAGACGATACAACCACTCCAGGCTGGCTTTTTGCATCCACTCCGGCGCACGGGTCACCTGCCCGGCCATGACGTCAAAGGTTCCCCCTACGCCCATAGCTACAGGCACACGCAATTGCGCAGCATGACGGCGCAGCCATTTCTCCTGGCGGGGCACGCCCAGAGCCACAAAAAGAATAGTAGCGCCGGAGGCATTAATGTCTTCGATCAGCTTTGCTTCATCTTCTTCTTTAAAAAATCCGTCCCGGCAGCCGAGAATGCGCAGGTTCGGATGCGTTTTCCTGGCGCTGGCGGCAGCTGCTTCCGCTACTCCCGGCGCTGCACCAAGAAAAAAGAAGCCATATTGCTGCTTTACGCCGTCGCTTAAGAGCCGCTGCGCCAAATCAAAGCCAGCCACCCTCTCTTTTAAAGGCGTATTATAATGTTTAGCAGCCCAAACCACACCCGCCCCGTCCGGCACGACCAGCGCGGCGGAACGAAGAATTTCTTTTAATTCCGGATCATCTTGCGCCTGCATGATCATTTCCGCATTGGCGGTAGCTACCAAATGAAAGGAATCTCTTTCTTCTGTAAACTTCTGCACCTTTTTCGCCGCTTGTTCCATGTCCAAACGATCAATAGGAATATCCAAAATAGCAATACAACTTCGTTCTTGCTTCATAGCGTCCTCGTAGTTTCAAAAATTCGTATTCATTTTACCATAAAGCCAGAACTACGTCCAACTACGAAAAAGGGGCCCTTATTCGGCTTCTGCATGAAAACCGTCAGCATCAACCCAGCCCAGCACATCAGGATAAGAAAGAGGCGGCGTTTCGCTCAGCACAAAGGCTGCAACAATCATCTTCATGGCTGCTGCCATTTTTTCGGCGGAAGCGGCATGCAGCGTGGCAAGCTTCTGCCCTTTTTGCACGAAATCTCCCTGCTCGCATGCCAGAACAAGGCCTGCAGCCAAATCCAACGTTTCTCCTTTATAACGGCGTCCCGCCCCTAAGGCTACAGAGGCTTCGCCGATGATGCGGGCTTGAATCTGCTGTACATAGCCGGAATAGGGGCTGAGCAGTTCTTCCTCTAAGGCCGCCCGCGGCAGCAGCGTTGGGGTGGCAACAATATCTGCGCCGCCTTGAGAAAGAATCCACTGGCGAAAGCATTCCAGCGCCTTGCCCGAATCCAACAACGCTGTGAGCTGTAAATCTGCCTCGCCCTGCGTTTTCGCCATTCCTGCCAAGCAGAGCGCTTCCGCCGCCAGGCGCAAGCATACCTGGCGCAAGTGCAACGGCCCTCGGCCGCGTAAAATTTCAATGGCTTCCGCAACTTCTAAGGCATTGCCGACTGCTAAGCCCAGAGGCTGCTCCATGGAGGTAAGGACCGCTTTCACATTGCGTCCCGCGCCTAGGCCAATGGCTACCATGTAACGCGCCAATTCAACAGCGACTTCTTTGGTTTGCATGAATGCTCCCTGGCCTACTTTGACATCCAGTAAGATATGCTCAGCGCCAGCGGCCAATTTTTTACTCATAATCGAAGCGGCAATGAGCGGCAGGCTGTCAACAGTAGCCGTAACATCCCGCAGGGCGTACATTTTTCCGTCTGCCGGCGCAATGGAGGCGCTTTGCGCGGTTAACGCCAGCCCTTGCTTTTGCAAAAGCGCCAGAAACTGCTCTTCTTGTAAAGTGGCGCTAAAGCCAGGAATGGATTCCAGTTTATCAATGGTGCCGCCGGTAAAGCCAAGTCCTCTGCCCGACATTTTCGCAACCCCAGCGCCGGCTGCTGCCAATAGGGGCGCGAGCACCAGTGTGGTCGTATCGGCCACGCCGCCGGTACTGTGCTTATCTATCAGAGGTCTGCCTACACTGTGCAACTGCAGACAGGTCCCGGAGCGCATCATAGCTAAAGTGAGCGCCTTCGTTTCGTCAAAAGTCATCCCCTGCCAGCAGACTGCCATCAGCCAGGCGGACATTTGATAATCAGGAATGCCGTCATTTGTATAGTTTTCCACAAGCCATTGCAGTTCTTCTTCCGTATGCGCCTGGCCTGCTTTTTTATCGGTAATCAGTTGTGTCATTGATTTCATGCGGGGTATCTCCCTTGCAGCAAGTTAAGAAAACTAAGCCCCTCTGCCAACGGCTCCAAGCGGAAATTTTCCAGAATGGTAGCCGACACATCCGCAAAAGTGTTGCGAGTCCCCAGAGAAGCTCCAATCCGCTGCGAAGAATAAGCCAGCAGCGGCACATATTCGCGCGTGTGGTCCGTGCCGGGATGTAGCGGGTCGCAGCCGTGGTCCGCCGTGAGCAGCAGCAAATCATCCCCGGAAAGCTGTGGCAAAAGTTTCGCCAGATGGTGATCTACCGCTTCTAAAGCGGCCGCGTAGCCCTTAGCGTCGTTGCGATGTCCATAGAGCATGTCAAAATCAACTAAATTTAAAACCGTCACGCCGCTCCAGGAATGATCACAAATCCAAGTTTGCAATTTTTTCAGACCATCCTCGTTATTTAGCGTTCCTTCGGCATGATTGAAGGCTTGACCAGCGTAAATATCCCCGATTTTCCCCAATGCTACTGTTGTCAAACCGCCTGCAGTCAGGCGACTGAATAAATTCGGCTGCGGCATAGGCAGACTGTAGTCATGCCTGTGAGGCGTACGCGAAAACTGACCGGGAGTTCCTATGAAAGGTCTGGCAATAACCCGCCCTACAGCATGCTTGCCTATCAGAATTTCTTGACGCGCTATTTGGCACCATTCATATAATTGTTCCAGAGGCACTACTTCTTCGTGCGCTGCAATCTGAAACACGCTGTCCGCGGAAGTATAGACAATAGGAAAGCCAGTGCGCAGATGTTCTTCTCCCAATTCTTCAATGATTACCGTACCGGAAGCCGCTTTGTTTCCTAAAATGCCGCGGCCAATATGCTGACAGAAAGGCGCGGTAATTTCTTCTGGAAAGCCTTGCGGGTAAACGGGAAACGCTTCCATTACAGGAGTGCCTGCCAATTCCCAATGACCGCTCGTAGTGTCCTTGTTAACGGAGCGTTCGGCCATTTTTCCGTAGGACGCCAATGGATGATCGCAGGGAGGAATTCCCTGCAATTTATCAATCAGTCCCAGGCCAAGTCGTTGCAGTTGCGGCAAATGCAGTCCTTTTGCCGCTGCGGCGACATGTCCCAAGGTATGGGCTCCCGCATCGCCGTAACGAGGCGCATCAGGAAGCGCGCCAATACCGACACTATCGAGAACTACCAAAAATATACGTCGAAACATGCTTGTTCCTCCTTATGTCATAAAACAGGACAGAGCCTTGGCAAACTGACAAACAGTCTGCGTCGGCCCTGCCTAGCTGCGTTTTTAGCGCGACTCTTTTTCAAGCCCGCGGGTGGGCCTTGTCATAAACCTCTTTAAGACGATTTTTAGTGACATGTGTATAAATCTGGGTAGTAGAGATATCCGCATGCCCCAGCATTTCCTGAACCGAACGCAAATCTGCGCCGTTTTCCAGCAAATGAGTAGCAAAAGAGTGGCGCAGCGTATGAGGCGTGATTTTTTGGTCAATCTGAGCCTCTAAGGCGTATTTTTTAATGATTTTCCAAAAGCCCTGCCGCGTTAAGCGTCGGCCATGGTGGTTGACAAACATAGCTTCTTCTTGTTTGCTTCGTACCAACGCCGTACGACCTTTACGCAAATACTGAGTTACGCACTTGGAGGCGATAGAACCCAGCGGCACAACACGCTCTTTGGCGCCTCGGCCAAAGCATTTAATATAGCCAAGTTCCAAATTTACATCATTTACATTGATAGTTATCAATTCTGATACCCGAATGCCTGTGGCGTAAAGCAGTTCCAACATGGCTTTATCGCGCAAACCAGCGGGCAGATTGATATTAGGCTGTTTCAACAGCAATTCCACCTGTTGTACGCTGAGTACTTGAGGAAGCTTTTTTTCCAACTTAGGCGATTCAATTTTCGATGCCGGATCCGCATCTAGATGCTGTTCCTTCAGCAGATATTGGTAAAAGGATTTGAGTGCAGCTAAATTGCGAGAAATTGTGGAAACAGCCTTCCCCTGTTTTTTGAGTTCATCCAGGTAGGTGCGGATAATTTCGTTTGTGGAGCCAGTGGCGAAGGTAAGCCGGTTGTTTTCTAAATACTGCTGGAAGTACCGTAAATCCCTGCCGTAGGATTCCAGCGTATTTTGGGCCAACCCCCGTTCGCTCGCTAAATACGAAATGAAATGCTGCACATAATTCTCCATTGCCACCACCCTTTTCGCATTATTCTGCTGAGCCTCTTTGGATCAAAAACCTTAAAAGCTATAATATTATGTATATTCTCTGTTTGTAAGAAAAATCCTTTTACATAATTCTAAATTTATGATAAATGTACGCGACCATAAGAGCCGCCTCCTCCTTGGGCGAACGTTATTTCCCGTTGCAGCACCTGCCAAAGGTTTTTAGCTTTTCGTTCTCCCAGCACAGCAGTCAGCTCCCGTAGGCTGGACTCGTGGCATACCTTCATTTCGCTGCCAAACGCCCGAAGCAACTGTGTTTTGGTTTTTGGACCCAAGCCCGGCACAAAGGAAAGCGGGATCTGGTGATAATAAGGCGGACGATGTTCGGGATGCTGCGGCTTCGTCCAATCAGCAATCGCTTGGATACGTTCCCAGACGCCTCTGGTGCTGCGTTGGCAGCTGCAGGCGCATTGGCTCTGCCCTGCCTCCCAGAGGGCGCCGCATTGGGTGCAAACGGTGCGATAGTATTTACCCAGCTGAGGATCCAGACCGTAGTTGGCTAGGATTTTATTTTCTCCCTGGCGGCGCAAAGCCTGGCGAAAACACGAAAAATCGATTTGCCTTAAAGAAAAAACATTATATTCTCTGGCAATTTTATCCAAAGAATGTGCGTCTGAATTACTCAAAAATGTGTAACCGCTCAATTCTTGCAGGCAATCCGCCAAAAAAGTATCGGCGCTTAAGCCCAGTTCAATGGCATCCAGCCAAGAAAGCTGTTTTTCCGGTAATAACTGAGCTAGACGATTCGTGCAGCAGCCGAAAAGGCTTTTGTGCGGCGTAAAAACATGGGCGGGAATGACAATAGGCTCTAGGGGATGAGTCAGCTCCAAAAGTTGCGTTAAAGAAAGATGCGCATTCTGGGAGCTAAGATGAAGATTGCGTATATGAGAAGTCAAGAGTTTACGCAATTGCCTAATTTCCGCGAGACTTGGCAGAAATAAAAGTGTATGCGCCAAAGAGCCGTCTGCTTCGGCTGTTTCAATTTCCGCTCCCGGCAGCAGCGTCAGCGCCTCTTCGTAGCGATAGCCGCCTCCTGGAAGCAACCGCAGACGTCCTTCGTCCAGCAACTGCTGCCAATCGGCATCCACCCAGGGACTGAGCACATCGACAATGCCGATTAGCTGCAGTCCTTTACGCTGGGCGGCTTCTGCTAAAATATTTTCGCTGGTGAGGTTCTTGGATGTAGGAATTTTCACCCAGCGTCCTTGCGCCTTTCCCACATGAATATGCAAGTCCCCGTATATGGGATTCATAGACTCCCTCCGTTAGCGCCATAGAGAAGCAGCGATACGATGGTTTTTGCGTCTTCAATTTCACCGGAATGAATCATCTTCCTTATTTCTTCCGGCGTGAATACCTGCACCTGTAAGAACTCATCATCATCCGGCTGCAGCTGGCTTGGCTGTAATTGGCTGGCTTCATAGAGATGAATCACTTCATCCGTAAAACCAGGAGCCGTGCAAATCGTAGAAAGATGCTTGATGACTTCCGCTTTATAGCCAGCTTCCTCTTGAAGTTCACGCAATACGCATTCTTGAGGATCTTCCCCTGGTTCCAGCTTGCCTGCCGGGATTTCGAGCGTTTCCCGCCCTAAAGGATAACGGAACTGTTGAACCAGTACGATCCGTCCGTCCGGCAGTACCGGTACAACCGCAGCCGCCCCGGGATGCCGCACCAATTCGCGCGTAGCCTTCCTCCCGTCCGGCAGACGCACATCATCTACCTGCACATGCAGCATGCGCCCGACAAAAACATTTTTAGAAGCAATTTGTTCTTCTCTTAAATTCATCGACAATAACCTCTTCTCTTGAATCATTACTGCTTAGCTCAGAGCCGTTTTGGCGTGAATTATGAGTAAAGCAAAGACTCCTTAAAATTAAATTTCCATCCAAGGATAGCGTGTCTGCGGCTCCAAAACAAAAACGCGGTGCGGCAACGCAGCGGCTTTTTCCGCAAGCCACTGGGGTACAACGACCATGCGCAAAGGCAAAGATAATTCTTGGGCGGCTTGTTCGACAAGGGCGATCCCCTCTTCCACTTCCGCCCAGGTTGTTTCCGCGCCCAGATTGGTATTACATACTAAGCCGCTAAGCTGCAGCTTAGCAACGTTGGTAATTTCCTGGGAGCGCTGACAAATTTCTGCAACAGACTGTGTAAAAGGACGGCGCGTATTAATGATCATCCACGCCTCATAACCTTGCTGTTCCAGCATCTTCTGATATTGCCCCAACGCAATGGCTGCATCGCCTCCGCCTACGTCAACTACAACCTGGTACGATGTATCAGCAGCTACCCGCTGAAATTGCGGCGGCAATATCGGCAAATCACTGTGTGCGAAACGCGTTTCCGGCGCTACCAGCTCAATCTCTTTTTGCATCAGCCATTGTTGGCTTTCGCGGGTGCGAAAATATGGCTTTACTACATCTAAATCGACTACAGCCGTTTTCAAACCTTGCTCGCGCAGCCAGGCGCTGTAGTTTAGAGCCAGTTCGGTTTTGCCGCTGCCGAACTCTCCAATAAAAATACGAATGCGTTGTTCTTCCTGCATCGTTTTTCCTCCTCTATCTTGCTCCTAAGAAACGTTTCCCTATCAAACTATAAAAGTTCTTCCTGTTGAAAGAAGCTCCTGCATAATGCAGGAGCTGAAAATGCTTATTTTTTATCCTGTTGCTGATATTGTTCCAATAAGCGGGCTGTAGCGGAAAGAAGCTCCGGCGTTACCGCATCTCCGTAGAACATGCGCGCCAATTCGTTTACACGTTCAAATTCTTCCAAACGGACTGGTCGTGTTTGCGTGCGCCCGTCCACCATTTCTTTCACCAGGTGAATGTGACGGTCGGCAACAAGAGCCAACTGCGGCAGGTGAGTAATGCATAACACTTGTTTGTTCTGGGCGATGGCGGCAATCTTGTCCGCCACTTGCTGAGCCGCCCGGCCGCCAAGGCCGCTGTCGATTTCGTCAAAAATCATAGTTGGCGTACCGCTGCAAGCGGCGCCGACTGATTTGATAGCAAGCGCCAAACGCGAAAGCTCGCCGCCGGAGGCGATTTTTTGCAAGGCCTTTGGCGCTTCTCCCGCATTGGCCGAAAACAACAATTCCACGCGATCACAACCGTCCGGTCCTAGTTCTGACGTTTCATCAATAGCAAATTGCAGCGTTGGCGTCATACCAAGATCCTGCAAGTGAGCCGCTAAATTTTCTTCCAACAAAGGAGCTGCCTGCCGCCGTTTTGCGTGCAGCAGACGCGCTTGCATCCAGGCTTCTTCCTGTGCCGCCTCACATTCGCGACTTAGCTCCGTTAAGCGGCCTTCCCCTGAAAGCAAGGAATCCAGTTCTTCTTGCGCCTGGGCTGCATAGTTTAAAACGTCTTCCAATTCCGGACCGTATTTGCGTTTGAACTTTTGCAGCAAAGAAAGGCGTTCCTGTATTTTGGCCAGCTTTTGCGGGTTGTATTCTATTTCTTCTAAGCGCTCACGCAATACAGCAGAAACATCTTCCAATTGGTATAAAAAATCATCTAGAACTTTGCATTGTTCTTGACAATCATCAAAACGATTGACTTGCTCCAATTCTTGGCGAGTTTTATACAGCAACGCCAAAGCCCCAGGCGTCTCTTCCTCGTTTCCATTCAACTGTAAAACCGCTCGTTCCAACGAAGCGGCCAACTTTTCCGCATTAGCAAGGCGCTTTTCTTGTTGCGCCAATTCTTGATCTTCACCTTTTTGCAACGCAGCCTGACTGATTTCTTGAAGCTGCCAGCGCAAGAGATCTAAACGCTGTTCCCGTTCTTGCTCTTGGGCTGCCAATTTTCTTTTTTCTGCAGCCATAGCCGTCCAACGATCGTACAATTGCTTGTAAGAACCAAGAAGCTGCATCATTTCCGGTGCAAACGAATCCAAAAGGGACCTTTGAAAGGCCGAGTCAAGAACCGTTTGATTTTCATGCTGTCCATGCATATCCGCCAGCAGCAGGCCCAGTTGGCGCAATACGGCTAAAGGAACTTGACAGCCATTGATTAAAGAGCGGCTTTTCCCGGAGGTGCTGTAGCGCCGCACAAGAATAAGCTCTTCTTCGTCATGAGGAATTTCTTGTTCCTTTAAGAGGGACTCCACTTCTTCCCCCCAGGGTTGAGAAAAAACAGCTTCCACGCGAAATGCTTCGGCCCCTTGGCGGACCCATTCCAAAGAGGCTCTGCCGCCTAAAACGGCGTTCAAGGCATCAATTAAGATGGATTTGCCGGCGCCTGTCTCACCTGTGAGTACATTGAAGCCAGTTGTAAAAGAAAGGGAAGCTTGTTCAATAATAGCAAACTGAGTAACTCCTAAACGTTTTAACATCTTTAGACACCTCTAGAGAAGTCCTCGGAAACGATCCGCAACAGTCGGCGCCGCTTGCGCGGGTTTAACCACTACTAAAATATTGTCATCGCCAGCTACGGTGCCGATAACTTCCGGCCATTTAGCATGGTCGATGGTGGCGGCTACCGCTTGCCCGCCTCCTGGCAAGGTTTTTAAAACGATAATATTCTCGCTGTAATCAATGGCTACTACGGAATCGCGAAACATCCGCTCCATGCGGGATTGAGAAAAAAGCAAGCTTTGTTCCATCGGGTAGGCATAGCGATAACGACCATCGCCAGTGGGGACTTTGATCAGACGCAGTTCCTTAATATCCCGGGATACCGTAGCCTGCGTTACTTCGATGCCATGGCTGCGCAGAGACTCCGCCAGCTCCTCTTGAGTTTCGATTACTTGTTGTTCAACGATTTCCTTGATTTTCGCATGACGTAATATTTTCACTGCCCTTGCACCTCTTTCTCCATCTTTAAGAAGCCCCAATAATCACAAATAACATTCTTTGTTTATAGTGTACCTTATAAATGAATATTTATCCAGAAAAAGAGCGCGGCAGTGATGGTTTATTCAATAGAAAAGGAACTCAGAGAACAGAAAAAAGCCAGATGGGTACGGCTTTTTTACAGGAGTAAAAGGAGTAGAGTGAGGGCACGTTGGAGGGCCCAGGTATTGTATTTTAGAATTTCATTGAAGCAAGACGGCCTACAGAGCGGAAAAGCTGGCTATGAAGAGTATATTTAAAAACCGAAGGTTCCATTATGGACCTTCGGCGTACCCTCTATTTACTCACTTTACTCCCTCTACTCCTGTGCCGTTCTCATTCTAACAAGGCTTTTCTAACAAGAGCAGCTCTGGAGCGCCTTCTTGATGATTCACCATATGCCAATGACTAACGCTGGCTGACGTACGCTCCAAGGAGGACGCCCAGGTAAGAAGAAGCTCCCGTTCCATTTTGCCAGCTTCATGGCCTGGATACATCATAACGCTGCACCAGCCGCCGGGACGCAACAGCTGCAGCGCCTGTCCCAACGCCGGCAGCGTGGTAGCCGCTTGCGTCGTCATAGTATGGTCGCCTCCCGGCAAATAGCCAAGATTAAAAACGATACAATCAGGCGGTTCTGGAATGACTTTCAGCAGCTCCGCATGGCTGTGGCGGCAAAGAAATACTTTATCCTCCAAATGAGCTTCTGTCAAACGCGTCTTTGTTTTTTCCAGCGCCTGTGCTTGAATGTCCAAAGCCCAGATGCGACAGTCTGGCTGCGTATGGGCGGCCAAGAACAACGTGTCATAGCCGTTGCCGGCAGTAGCGTCTACAGCCAAACGAACCGAAGTAAGTTTGGACAAAAACAGGGACTGCCAGATGGCAAGACCGTTAATCGCGATCTTCATAATTTCTCCAGAGTTTGCGGCGCAACGCCTCGTAATAGGAGGTTCCCGGCAAGCGAATAAATGGCGTTTTGGCTGAAGCGCGACGAATACAGATGGCTTCTCCCGGTTGTACATGATACCCGTTTTGCCCGTCGGCGGTAACCAAAATATCTCCTTGCGGCGCAGGAACCCGGATGCACAGCTCTTCATGTCCGGGAATGACAAAGGGTCTTGCATGCAGCGTATTTGAGCAGATTGGCGTCAATAGCAGCACATCTAGTTCAGGATGTACAATAGGGCCTCCTGCAGAGAGCGAATATCCGGTGGAACCTGTTGGCGTAGCGACGATCACGCCGTCGGCGGAGAATTTGGTCACAGGTTCGCATTTCATAGCTATTTCTAAATCGATCAAACGGGAAAAGCCGCTTTTGGTTACTACTACTTCATTCATAGCGTAAGAAAGAAACTCCCGCTCTGTGCTTCGTTCCACCCATGCTTCCACCATAGTGCGCTGCTGCAGCGTATACTTGCCTGAAAAAAGGCAATCCATGCTTTGGGTCAGCTCCGCTACCTCTACATCCGCCAGAAAGCCAAGTTGTCCCAGGTTAATTCCCAAAATAGGTATGCCGCTGCAAGCCAGCCTTCTGGAAACGCTAAGCAAGGTTCCGTCGCCGCCCAGGGTAATCGCCACGTCAATCTGTTCTCGCAAAGTTTCATCAGGGCAAGCAACCTGGTCTCCCAGCCATTCGGTCCCTAAAGATTCCGGCAGCAGGCCTTGGCCGCCTCGTTCTGTGATCAGCTGCAGCAGTGTATTTAAAATGTTTCTGGCTAACGGTTTATTTTTATTAGGGAATATACCGATTCGCAGCATGCCGCAGCCTCCTTAGCGAGTTTCTTTTAAATGCGTATGAGCCTCGTGCACAATGGCGTCCACATTTACGTCTTCCGCTGCCGTTTCTTCGGAAACTCCCAAGTGCAGCAAATATTCGATGTTTCCTTCCGGTCCTTTAATCGGTGAAAAGGTCAGGCCTAATGGGGTAAAGCCAATTTGCCTCGCTGTTTGCAATACCTTTTGAATCACTTGCTTATGAATATCCGGATCACGGACAACGCCTTTTTTGCCAACATGCTCGCGGCCAGCTTCAAACTGAGGTTTAATTAAAGCGATTACTTCACCATGAGGCGAAGCTAAAAGCTGCCGTACCACGGGCAGTACTTTATCAAGGGAAATAAAAGCGACATCTATGGAAATAAAGTCAACCTTTTCTCCCAGCGAATCCGCTGTCAAATTCCGGACGTTGGTGCGTTCCATATTGACAACGCGCTCATCAGTACGCAGCGACCAAGCCAATTGTCCATAGCCGACATCTATGGCGTATACCTTGACTGCGCCGCGTTTTAAGGCGCAGTCGGTAAATCCGCCTGTAGAAGCTCCGACATCGGCCATGACTTTACCTCTGAGATCCAGTGAAAAATGCTGCAACGCTTTTTCCAGCTTAAGTCCGCCGCGGCTGACATAGCCGATGGAGTCTCCAAGAATGCGAATTGTGGCGTCTTCAGGTACCGTAGTACCTGGCTTTTCTATTTTTTGCTCATTTGCTAGTACCATGCCGGCCATAATCGCAGCTCGAGCGCGTTCTCTGCTGGGGAAATGCCCCTTTGTGACCAGCAGAACGTCCAGACGTTCTTTCTTCATGCAAGGCCTTCTTCCGTCAATTCTTTTCCCTGTTTAACAAACTTGCGCACTTTTGCAGCAATGCCTGCAGCGTCAAGACCCAGTTCCTGCAATAGCGTCTGACGTTTGCCATGGGGAATAAAGGCATCAGGAATACCCAGGCGCAGCACAGGGAGATCGTAGAGTTCCTGCTGTTCCAAAAATTCTAAAACCGCGCTGCCAAAGCCGCCAGCTAAGGCATTTTCCTCTACCGTAACAATGCGGCCGCATTCTTGGGCCAAGCGGGTCAGCAATTTTTCGTCCAAAGGTTTTACAAAGCGAGCGTTAACTACACTGGCTCGAATGCCTTCGGCAGCTAATTTTTGCGCTGCCTCTACAGCTGGCGCTACCATCGTACCAGCCGCCCAAATGCTGACATCCTCGCCAAAAGCCAACTCTTCCGCTTTCCCCAGCGCCATTGGTTCCAATGGCCTGTTCAAGGAAGCGCCCAGACCGCAGCCGCGAGGGTAACGCAAAGCAACGGTGCGATTCCATTGAAAAGCGGCATAAAGCATCTGACGCAGTTCGCCTTCGTCTTTCGGCGCCATGACGCATATGTCCGGGATGTGCCGTAAAAAGGAATAGTCAAAGACGCCATGATGAGTCGGGCCATCCTCCCCCACCAAGCCTGCACGGTCTAAGGCCAGAACTACCGGCAATTTTTGCAGGCAGACGTCGTGAAGAATTTGATCATAAGCGCGCTGCGCAAAGGTGGAGTACAGCGCTACAACCGGTTTTTTCCCTTGCGTAGCCATGCCAGCCGCTAAGGTCAAGGCATGTTGTTCGGCAATTCCTACATCAAAGAAGCGCTCTGGATATTTTTGCGAGAAGCTTTTTAAGCCGGTTCCCCCGGGCATGGCCGCTGTAATGGCGACAATTGCCTTATCCTGCTGCGCCAACTCGACAAGAGTATTGCCAAACACTTCTGTATAGGAAGGCGCTCCGGCGCAATGGATCACTTCGCCAGAATCAATGCAAAAAGGGCCGACCCCGTGAAAACGGTCTGCATGATTTTCCGCCGGCGCATAGCCTTTTCCCTTTTGCGTTAGCGCATGAATGAGGACAGGCCCTCCTAAATCGCGGGCTTTTTCCAGCATTTCCATCAAAAGAGGCAGGTCATGACCGTCTATAGGACCTAAATAGGTAAACCCAAGTTCTTCAAAAAGCATCCCCGGAACCAGCATGTAACGGACGCTGTCCTTGAATCGTTCCGCGGTCTTCAGCATGCTCTCACCGATGGCAGGAATGCGTTTGAGCAAAAATTCGACATCCTGCTTGACCCGCGTATAAGTGGGAGCTACCCGCATTTTTGCCAAATAGGAGGACAAAGCGCCTACGTTTTTGGCAATGGACATTTCATTGTCGTTTAATACAACAATCATATTGGTCTTGAGATGTCCTGCATGGTTTAACGCCTCAAAGGACTCCCCGCCGGTCATAGAGCCGTCACCGATGACGGCTACAACTTGGTGGGTTTCTTTGTTCATGTCCCGAGCCAAAGCCATCCCCAAGGCAGCCGAAATAGACGTGCTGGAATGCCCGGTTCCAAACGCGTCGTGGGGACTTTCACAAGGCTTGGGAAAGCCGCTGAGCCCGCCTTTTTGGCGTAGCGTATGAAACTGCTCACGCCGCCCTGTTAAAAGTTTATGGACATATGCTTGATGTCCTACGTCCCAGACGATTTTGTCATGAGGCGTATCGAACACTTTATGCAAAGCCAAAGTCAATTCTACCACGCCCAGGTTAGGCGCCAAATGGCCGCCCGTATGAGAAACGGTTTCCACCAGAAGCTGGCGAATTTCTACGGCTAATTTTTCCAATTGCCGTAAGGAAAACCCTTTCATATCCCGGGGGGAGCGAATGGAATCAAGAAACGGATAATGCAAAAGAAAGTCCCTTCTTTCTACAGCAAGTGTAAAAACTACTCGCAACAAACCTGCATGCTATTTTTCCCTTGATACAAGATACGAAGCCAAACTTCGCAGCACATCGGCTTCTGCACCAAAGATTTCTATTGCCGTTAACGCGCGCTGTACGCTTTCTTCCGCCATGCGGCGGGCGCCGTCCAGCGAATATAAAGACACATAGGTTTCTTTTTCATTGCGTTCATCGCTGCCTACAGGTTTGCCGATTGTAGCTTCGTCGCCGGTGACATCCAAAATATCATCGGTAATTTGAAAGGCCAAGCCAAATTCCTCAGCATAAACAGTCAAAGCGGCCAATTGCTCCTGTGTAGCGCCTGCTAACAAACCGCCGCCGCGCAGGGCGGCCCGGAACAACGCTCCGGTTTTCGCGCGATGCATAAAACGCAGTTCTTCCTGGTTTAAAGGTTGAGCTTGGCCGCTAGCAGCCAGATCAACCGCTTGCCCGCCGACCATGCCGGCCGGACCAGCTGCAGCAGCAATTTCTCTTACCACTTGGGTCAGGCAGGCAGCATCCACCTCTTCTTGGAGCAGCATTTGTTCAAAGGCGGCCGTCAAAAGACCGTCGCCCGCTAAAATTGCCATTCCCTCGCCAAACACCTTATGATTGGTAAGCTTACCCCGACGATAGTCGTCATTATCCATGGCCGGTAAATCGTCATGAATCAGAGAATATGTATGTATCATTTCCAAAGCGCAGGCTACGCGCAAATACCGCCGGCCCTCGCCGCCCACTGCATCTGCCGCCGCCATCAGTAAAACCGGGCGCAGGCGCTTGCCTCCGGCAAAAAGACTGTAGCGCATGGATTCAAAAAGAAACTTTAGAAGCCCCTCTTGCGCAGGAATCCAATGACTTAATGCTTCTTCGATTAACGTGATGCGTTCGTTGCAATAGGTTTTCCACATTACTCAACATCCTCCTGTGGCGTTGTCCAGGGACTTGCCTTGATAACGCCGTCTTCCTGCGTAACTACGGAATCATTCAATACTGCTTCCGCCTGTTGCAAATGTTTATGGCAAACAGCCGCCAGCTCCATACCGTCCTGATAGCTTTTCAGCGCTTCTTCTAAAGACAGCTCGCCTCGTTCCAGCTTTTCCACCAAGTCTTCCAATTTCTCCATGGCAGTTTCGAATTTTAAAGGTTCTTGAACTTCTTTTTTAGCTCTGGCCATCAACTGTCACCTCTTTTTATTTCCATGACACGCAGACGCAAAGCGCCGTCTTGCACACGAGCGTTAAGCTGAGAGTCAACGAACACTTGCTCAACGGACCGGATAGGCTCGCCCGTTTCTTCAAGGCTTAAAAAAGCGTAACCGCGTTGCAGCATGCCCAAGGGGTTTAAAAGCGCCAGCTTTTGAGAAACCAGCAGCCATTGCCGCCTTTTTTCCTCACATTGCCTTGCTGCAGCCCGTACGAGACGTTCTTGCAAGCCATCTAAGCTTTGTCGTTGCGGCGCCAACAGCCGTTCCGGCTTGGTAAATACGGAGGCTTTCCAAAGTTGGCGCAAGTGCTGCTTTCGGCGCAATAAATCGTTAGCAAGAGCTTGGCGCAAGCGAAATTGTCCTTGCTGCAAACGCCGCTCCAATTCCACACGATCCGGAACGGCAAATTCTGCCGCTTGCGAAGGCGTTGCCGCCCGCATATCCGCTGCAAAATCAGCCAGTGTAAAATCGGTCTCATGACCCACTGCGGAAATGACCGGAATAGGTGACGAGGCAATAGCTCTTACGACGATCTCTTCGTTGAAAGCCCAGAGTTCTTCAATGGAACCGCCTCCTCGACCGACGATAAGCACGTCAATCAACGGATGCGACGCCAACAGGCGAATGGCTGCCGTAATTTCTCCAGCAGCAGCCGGTCCTTGCACTGCAACAGGAGATAAAATAAGGGGAATGCCGGCAAAGCGACGTTTAGCCACGGTGCGAATGTCGCGTACAGCGGCTCCTGTTGGGGAAGTAATGATGCCTACTGCTCGCGGCAATAGCGGCAACGGACGTTTTTTTTCTTTTTGAAACAAGCCCTCGCGTTCCAGCTTGTCCTTCAATTGCGCATAAGCAAGACTCAGCTCGCCAATGCCGTCCGGTGTCATACGATCACCATACAGCTGATATTGTCCGTCTCTTTCAAAAACGCTTAGGCGACCGCTGACAATAACCTGCATGCCGTTTTGCGGCTCAAATTTCAAATATTGTGCGCGACTGCGAAAAAGAACCGCACGCAATACCGCGCCTGCATCTTTTAAGGTAAAGTAGCAGTGGCCGGAGGAATGACGCTTAAAATTGGAAACCTCTCCCCGCACGTACACGGAAGAGAGGAGAGCGTCCTTGTCCATCCAACGCTTAACATAGGCAGTCACGTCGCTGACTGTCAAAATTCCCATGGTTCTCTCCTTTGCGTAAAGCCGGCAGAACCTGGCTATTGCTCCTGCTCTTGCAATGCTAACGCGGCCTGATAGGCGGCTCCAAGAGCATGATCGCCGCTCCAGCATGGTTCCGGCAGATAGATATGACAACCCAGTTTTGCTTGCAACCGGCCCAAGCTATGTTCGCGAATACGCGTATTTGCCAACACGCCGCCTACGCCTAAAATAACACGCACGCCGGTTTGCCGCACAGCACGCCGCAGGAGCCGAAACAGAGTCTCTCCCAATAGGTTTTCAGCCGCCGCAGCAAGCAAGGGCGGAGATAATTCTTTTTGCAGCAGCTTTTTTAAATGCGTTTCCGGTCCCGAAAGGCTAAGCTGCAGTCCTTGAACCGCTACCGGAACTTCTGGAGCTTCCTGATGAAATCCTGAAGCTAGTTTTTCCAAATGAGGGCCTGCCGGAAACGGCAGGCCCAAAGCTACTCCAAGACGATCCAGCAGTTGTCCTGCATGCAAATCGGCGCTACCGCCCAATTGCTTAATTTTCAGTTGAGCGCCGCAGCGTTTTACTTGCAAAAGGTCTGTCGTTCCTCCAGATACGTGAACCGCCAAAAAATCCTGCACCTCTTGCGGCATCTTCGCGGACCAAATGCCGGCCCAAAGATGATTAGCCTGATGACTAAGTGCAAAAAGAGGAATCTTTTGGCTCAGAGACACTGCCTTGGCACTGCCATAACCGCACAAAAAAGCCGGCATATAGGAGCCTTCTATATCGCGCGGACAAAACGTCGCGCCTACGGCGCAGCAAATTGCCTCAGGAAAGCGGCGCCAAATAGAATCCAACTGCTCCGGCAACGCTCGGACATGCTGAAATACCATCTCCGATTGAGCCAAGCCGCGTTTGCCTTGCGGCACCTGCAGCAGCCGTCTGGCTGCCGCTAACAAGCTGCCGTTCAAACCCAGCAAAACGGCCGAAGTAGTATAGCAGCTGGTATCTATGCCAAGGACAGCCTTCATGACGATTCTTTGGTTTTGGCCAGAGAACCGAGCACGCCATTGATAAATCGTGCAGAATCCTTATCTCCATATTTTTTGGCAATTTCTACAGCTTCATTAATGACGATGCCAGGCGTCATTTCCTCTTCGCCAAACAAAAGTTCATATACGGCAATACGGGATATGTTGCGATCCACCGCCGCCATACGTTCCAGTTTCCATTGCGAAGAAGTGCAGCTTAAATGCTGATCAATTTGCTCGCTATGAGCGCAAATGCCTTCTACTAGCCGTTTGGCATAATCGACAGCATCCGGGGTAACCTCTTGCTCAAACGCCGCTGCTTCCAGCGCCGCCAACGGTTCTAATTCTGTTTGGAAATCCAGTTGATACAAGGCTTGCATAGCCAATTCTCGCGCTAAACGTCGACTCATATATTACTCCTTTGGGATGTTTCCTATCTTCGATAACCTGGCGGCAAAATGCGATCCAGCAATTCCAGCAGATCTTCTTTGTCATCCAGGCGTTTGCCTACAAAAAAACCGATACCGATGCACAGGAAAAGAAACAACGTCCGGAAAAAGCCCAGAGCCAAAACCAGCACGCCGAAAAGAAGACCGATCGTACAGCAAATGATTTTGCCGCTATGGCGCTGCCAAAAGGCCAGTAGCCATTCCCGATCAAATTCCATGTTCATGTTTCCTTCTCCTCCAACCTTATTCCACGCGCGCCCGTACTTTGCCTTCGGCAGCAATCTCTTCTACGAGTACCTGGATATCATGAACCTCTGCTAACAAAGTTTCTTGCAAGGTGGCCCGTACGCGCTGCTGCAGCTCGGCGGTGAGTTCGGGAACGATCAGATCTGGCAGCACAACAATGCGCAGGTAAATGTTCATGCCCTGCCGACCATTTTCCAGACGGATTTTCGTTTGTTTGACTCCTTTTATCTGGCGGGCTGTACGCTCCACCAAGCTGCGCACGGCGGAAATAGCAACACGCACTTGGCCGTTTTCCGTTTGACAAAGCATGGTATCACGCGGCTCACCGCTAGTCATGCCTGTAAAAAGCAACCGCACAGACGCCAAGAAAAACACCGCAGCCACAGCAGCCGCTTCCCAGTGTCCATAAAGAAGCGCCAAGGCATCATCCAGCCATTCCAGCGGCACAATGGTAAAAGCTGCTAAAACGGTAGACAGCATCAGCAAAGCAAAGGTTACTATACAGAGCAAAAGCAAAATGCGATCAAGAATTCCCATGGCGTTCCCTCCCCTTTATCGCACTCGACTGTCGTCGTCCCGTCCTTCGGCGGTAAAGCCGACGCCTTGCACATGAACGTTCACTTCTACCACTTCCAGACCAGTCATAGACTCAATGGCGTGTTTCACATTTTCCTGTACCTGAATTGCAATATCAGGCAGTCTGACGCCATATTCCATAATGACGTACAGGTCAACAGCGGCTTCCTTTTCGCCGACTTCCACTTTTACGCCTTTAGCCAGGTTTTTCTTGCCCAGCATTTCAGCAATTCCACCGACCAAACCGCCGCTCATACCGGCGACTCCGGGGATTTCCGTAGCTGCCATGCCGGCAATAATTCCTACGACCTCATCGGCGATGCGAATGATTCCCACTTCGTTTTGTTCGCCTTTTTCTTTGCGTGTTTGCATCTGCAGCAGCCTCCTTTTTAATGAAGAACATCGGAAATTTTCTTCAATTATAACAGACCCTACTTCTTTTTACAAACCGCTGACGCGGTCCAAGAAGCGAGCGCAGACCAAACTATACGTTCCTATCTGAAAAAGAAAACCTCCCGCAGCAACGAAGATCATTTCACAGCGGGAGGCCATGCGCCAATTAAGCGCGTTCGATATAGTCGCCAGTACGCGTATCAATACGCAGTACTTCGCCGGTTTCAATGAACAGAGGAACTTTGACATTATAACCTGTTTCCATTTTGGCAATTTTTGTGCCGCCTGTAGCCGTATCGCCACGAATGCCAGGTTCGGTTTCCGCTACAACCAGCTCCACCGAATTGGGAAGTTCAATTCCAATGATGTTTCCTTGGAAAAAGCTGACGCCAATATTCATATTTTCCTTGAGGAAGTTCAGGCCGTTGCCCAACTGCTCGCGAGTCAACTCAATTTGGTCAAAGGTCTCATTGTCCATAAAGGTGTACATGCCGTCGTTTTCATACAGGTACTGCATAGGACGGTTTTCTACATGAGCTTTAGGCATTTTTTCACCGGCGTTGAAGGTGCGTTCTACAACAGCGCCTGTTTTCAGGTTTTTGAGCTTGGCCCGCACAAAGGCGGCGCCTTTTCCTGGTTTTACGTGCTGAAAGTCAACGACCTGCCAAGCGCCGCCGTCAATTTCCACTGTTGTGCCAGTCCGAAAATCATTAGTTGAAATCATGGTTCATCCTCCATTTTACAAGCGATTTCTATCAGTTCCTTGTCGCTTTCCGTCAAAACGACGGCTCCTGCGTCAGAAACGCGGACGGTGTCTTCAATACGGATTCCGTACTGCCCAGGCAGATAAATACCCGGTTCCACCGTAACCACCATATTTTCCTGCAGCACCTGCTGCGTGTTTAAAGAAGACAAGCGGGGTTCTTCATGAATGGCCAAGCCCAGCGAATGCCCCAAACCATGGCCAAAATACTCTCCATAACCAGCTTTGGTTAAAATATCTCTGGATACGGCATCAACCTCGCAGCCCAATTTGCCAGGGCGAATGGCTGCAACTCCCGCCTTTTGCGCTGCAAGCACTAGAGAATAAGCGGCTTTTTGCTGCTCTGTAGCAGGTCCCAAGCAAACAGTGCGGGTAATGTCGGAATGATAGCCCCTGTAGACGGCGCCAAAATCCATAGTTATCCAGTCGCCAACAGCTAGTTTTTTCTCGGAAGCAACGCCGTGCGGCAAAGCGCCGCGCACACCAGAGGCGACAATGGTATCAAAAGCCGGACGCTCCGAGCCAAGACAGCGCATATGCTGCTCCAGCTCAGCCGCTACTTGTCGTTCCTCTAAGCCGGGACGCAAATAGCCAAGAATGTGCGTAAACGCCGCATCCGCAATGCGTACGGCTTCACGAATAGCTTCTAATTCCTCTTCATCTTTGACAAAACGGAGAGGCTCTAATTCAGTATCAATTAATTCGCATTCCACCGGCAGCAACGCTTGAAGTTCCTTATAAGCGGCCACCGTACAATGCTTGCTTTCAAAACCGAGACGGCGAATGCCTTTGCGGCAAACAATTTCTGCAAGCGCCTTCGCTGCAGCGCCCTTATATAGACAAAGCTCGTATAGAGGCGCCTCAGTCGCTGCCTGCTCGTGATAACGAAAATCTGTAAACAATTGCTGCGTCTCAGCTGTAAGGAGCAGTAGGCCGGCAGAACCGCTAAAACCGCTTAAATAACGTCTATTTTGCGCATTACCAACCCAAACAGCGTCCAGGCCAGCTTCAGCAAGATGTCGACGCAGCCGTTGCAAACGCAATTCATTCATTAGCATCGGCTTCCTTTTTCTTTGCTTCCTGCCAAAGACCGTGCGCCGCTTCAACCGCCGCTAAATAACTATAGACCCCAAAACCGGAAATCTGACCGATAACAACCGCTGCCAGCACGGAATGATGCCGAAACTCCTCGCGGCGGTGAATGTTGGAAAGATGCACCTCGATCGCCGATACGGACACGCTGGCCAGCGCATCCCTCAAGGCAATGCTGTAATGGGTGTAGGCGGCGGCATTGATGATGATATAATCCGCTGTTTCCTGAGCCTGATGAATGGCGTCCACCAAATCCCCTTCGTGGCTGAACTGGAGGCATTGCGCTGCAACGCCTAGGGAAGCGGCTTTTTCTTCAATTCTGCGGTTAATTTCCTGCAAAGTCAAAGTTCCATATATGGTTGGCTCCCGACGCCCTAATTGATTCAAATTAGGACCGTGCAAAACCAGTATGCGCACGTCGTCAGCTCCTTTGCACGCAAAGTATCATAGGACATTGTAACACAAAACCTTGCTGCTTGCCTATACTTTCTCCACAAACTGCCAAGGAACAGGCAGATGCGCCAAAATGTCCAGCACCTCAAGGCGTGTGTCCGGCGTAGCCCGAATGACCAAAAGACCGCCTTTGGGTTCCAAGGTGGTAACAACGCCAAGATATTCACAGCCTTCAAAAATACGATTGACAAAATTAACATCTTGAGGCTGTACTCGCAAATAAACGCTTGCATCAACAGATTCCGACATACTTAAGCCTCCTCTCCAGGCGACAAAACACGCCGCAGCAGCGTTCCAACCGGCAGCAGAAGCCCATCCCAAGCCAGACGCAGTTGCTGTTGAGCATGAGGCGCCCGTTCCAAGACAGCGCCGCTTTTCGCATCCCATAAAAAACGCAAGCATTGTTGCTGCCGCTCACCAGTCGGCGGCAGCGCCTCCAAGCAATCTCCTACGGCAAAACGACCGCGCTGTTCCACGAGCAAGTCCGAACCGCTGTGGCCGGTCACCACGCCGCAAAACACTTTGGCGGCGTTCTCCTTCTCTACTGCGTGAATTTGGGCGTCGCCGGCAGCCGGACCTTGAAAAAAGCCGTCCGTATACGCTCGTTGGGATACCAACTGCAATTCCTCCAGCCATTCCGGAGGGATTGCAAATTCTTCGGGATTCCTAGCGAAAAGATCCAGCGCTTGACGGTAGACGCGCACCACCGTAGCGACATAATGAATACTCTTCATGCGTCCTTCAATTTTCAAGCTGTCAACACCGGCAGTCACTAACGCCGGCAAGTGCGGCAGCAAGCACAAATCTTTGGAATTCATAAAATAAGTGCCATGAGCGTCTTCTTCAACAGGATAAAACTGACCGGGTCTAGTTTCTTCCTGCAACGCGTATTTCCAGCGGCAAGGCTGTGTGCAAGCGCCGCGGTTGGCGTCTCTGCCGGTAAAATAATTGCTTAATAAACAACGCCCGGAATAGGATACGCACATCGCTCCGTGTACAAAGGTTTCCAATTGCACCTCCGCCTGACTGCGGATATCCAAAAGTTCCTTATACGTCACTTCCCGCGCCAGTACAACGCGTTTGGCTCCCAACTCCTGCCAAAAGCAGGCCGCCGAGGCGTTAACCGTGTTGGCCTGGGTGCTGATATGAACGGCCAGGTTTGGCGCTTCTTGGCGTACTAAACGAAAAACGCCGGGGTCGGCGACAATAACGGCATCAATCTTAGCGTCCAGCAGTTCTGGCAAATAGGCGGCAATTCCCTGCAACTCTTTTTGATGGGCAAAAACATTGAGGGCGACATAGACTTTTTTGCCAAGTTCATGAGCATATTGTACGCCCTCCTGCAGCGCAGCAAAGTCAAAATTGTCGCTTTGCGCACGAAGGCTGAAGTTTTTTCCGCCTACATATACCGCATCAGCGCCAAAAAGAAGGGCGGTCTTTAATTTCTCCAAATTGCCTGCAGGGGCAAGCAGCTCAGGTAATTTCATTAGTTTCTGCTCCTTTATAAATCGAGACCGCCAGACCGTCGCCTTCCGAATAAAGAGTAGTCTGGAATTGGTCCGTATTTTGTACAAACTCTAAATACTGGCGCATGCGCTTAGCGATGGTGCGCATACGACGGGGACAGGGACCATATACTTGGCCGTAAAACAACACATCGTCAGCTAAAATAACGCTGCCCTGACGTAAATACGGCAGTACTTGTTGCAAATAGCTTAGATAATGCCCTTTGGCAGCGTCAATAAAAACAAAATCAAACGTTTCGTTCAAGGCGCTTAACCGTTCAGCTGCATCGCCTTCCCAAAGGCGGATACGTTCACTGATGCCAGGATCGCGCTGCCAAAAGCGCTGGGCATCGCGAATGCGTTCTTCGTCTTTTTCCAAAGTGAGAATGCGGCAGTTTGGAACTAACTGCGCCATCAGCAGCGCCGAATAGCCAATAGCCGTACCAATTTCCAGAATACGCAGCGGCTGATAGCGTTCCATCAATAAACGCAAGAGGCGTTCCGCTTCTTGGCGAAGCACTGGAACGCCTTGTTGATCTGCAAAGGTTCTCATTTCAAGTAACAATTCATTCATTACCGCACCTGCTCAATGGCGGCCAAGTGTTCTTCATAGGTCCGGCTGAAATGATGCTTACCCTGCTTATCTGCAACAAAATATAAGTAATCCGTCTGGGCTGGATTCAAAGCGGCCTTAAGAGCGCCTAACCCGGGATTGGCAATCGGCCCTGGCGGCAGGCCAGGATTTAGATAGGTATTATAAGGTGAAGGAATTTGCGTATCCTGCAAGCTTAATTCTTCTTTGGGATATCCCAGTAAGTACTGAATTGTGGCGCAAGACTGCAGCGGCATGTTTTGCTGCAGCCGGTTCAAAAACACCTTGGCAATAACAGCCTGCTCTTCCGGGCGCTGCGCTTCTTTTTCCACTAAAGAAGCAAGCACGACAACCTGTGTTGGCGTAAGGCCGCTGGCATTGCCGCTTTTCAGCAAAGAGCCGAAGCGTTTATCAAATTCCTTCTGCATCTTGGCAACTAGGTCTTCCTCTTTCATTCCCGGCGAAATCCGGTAAGTATCCGGAAACAAATAGCCTTCCGCTCGAAATTGCACGCTCTCTCCTGCAGCAGGACCGGAAAGGCGGGCTAACTGTAAAAACCGGTCTCCATTGCCAAGTTTTTGCTCTTGCAGCAATTTGGCAATCTGCCGCACCGTATATCCTTCTGGAATGGTAAGATTGGCGTAACGCGTTTCTCCGGCCGCCAGTCTCGCCACTACCTCTCGCGTACTCATGCCTGGAGCAAAAACGTATTCGCCAGCCTGAAGGGAGTGATCTAAACGGCTGAACTTAGCCAATACTTGAAACAGCCAAATGCTGCGAATAGCCTTCTGGCTTTCCAGCTCTTTGGCAATCTCACCGGCGCTCATGCCGTCTTTTACAGTCAATACAGCATCAGTAGTCCTGGAAGGCGGCGACTGCAGCACCAAAAAGGCGCTAATAAGCACGGTGAAAAAAAAGACCGTAATGCCCGCCAAAATAATCCAGAGACTTTTGCCCCGAAATCCTTTTTCCCAAAGTCGATCCTTCATTCCAACACCTCGTGTTCCGCCTTTAGAATTCTATTTTAAAAGTCTTAAATTCGTTTCTTACTGTCACGGGTTTTATTATACACACAGCAACAAAAAAAAAGCAACCGTTTCCGGTTGCTTCAGGCATTCTACTCTTCGTCGTCCGCCAGTTCTTCATAAGCTTTGCGAACTTCGTCAAACTCTTCGTCCGTAGGATCGGTATAGACATCTTCGCCATTTTCATCCACATCGATACGTGCGATGAAGACATCCGTATCTTCGTCTTCACAACCGCATTCGCAGGTGCAGCCGCCTTCTTCATCCACTTTAATCGGTGCCAGAACAGCAAAGCGCTTTTCGCCGACTTCCACGATTAATTCTTCGCGGTAGTAAAATTCGTTGCCTTCCTCATCGGTCATGACAACAACAACATCCTCATCTTCTTCCATTTCTTCAGGGTTGAATTTTTCATCTGTCATGGGCGCTCACCTCTTTCTCTTATTGCTATTGCCATTGTATCTTACACGGCATAGCCTGTCAACCGCTGCGGCTCTGCAGATCCATCCAGCCTTGCAGGATAATAATAGCCGCCATTTTATCAATCACTTTACGCCGTTTATTGCGACGCACATCCGCCTCAATAAGCGCTTTTTCCGCCGCCACCGTGGAAAGGCGTTCATCCCAAAAAACAATTTTAACGTCCGGCAGCTGCTCTTGCAGCTGAGCGGCAAATTCCTGGACTAACTCGCCGCGGGGGCCTATAGTACCGTTCATATTTTTGGGCAGACCCACAACAATGGTACCCACTTCGTATTCCTGACATAAAACAGTCAGTCTTGCAAAGTCAGCTTGCGGGGAAGTACGCCGTATGACCTCTACGCCTTGCGCCGTTAGAGCCAATAAATCGCTCACCGCTATGCCTATGGTTCTATCTCCTACATCCAAGCCCATACTGCGCACAACACATCTTCCTCCTAAAAAGCGGCAGGGAGCCACGCACTTTGCATGCTCCCTGTCCCTTGATACTGACTATTGAATTTCCTTCACATAGGCCCGGACCAATTCTTCCAAAATTTCATCTCGCTCCAATTTGCGAATTAAGGCGCGAGCGTTGCGATGACTGGTGATATAGGTAGGATCTCCAGATAAAAGATACCCCACCAGTTGATTGATAGGATTGTACCCCTTTTCCTTCAAGGCCTGACAGACGGTAGCAATGGTGAGGGCGGCAACATGATTTCCTTCGCTGCCAGCGCGAAACATCATCGTATCCTGCGATACATTCTGCTCATGATCCGACATCGTTCCATCCTCCTTTCGCGCCGTTAGGGAGCTGCTTGTAATCAGCGAGCCCCTTAAACTTAATATAATAATTCTATTCGACGATCCATTGCCATTCCCTGCTATCTTTTTCAGGAATTAGTTTTTTACCTAGGCCTTTAGAGACCCAGCTGCTGGCGCAGCGTTTCTTTGGCTTTTAAAAGCGCTTCAGCCAGTTTAGCCGGATCCTTGCCGCCAGCTTGCGCCATATCCGGCCGGCCGCCGCCGCCGCCGCCAACGATTTTGGCTACTTCCTTCACTAAATTGCCTGCATGCGCTTTAGCGGCCACCGCTTCTTTGGTCGCCATCGCCACCAAGCTGACTTTGTCTTCTTGTACGCTGGCTAAGAGCACAACGCCTTTTTTCATGCGATCCCGCAATTGGTCGGCTAAGGAGCGCAATAATTCCTGGTTTGGAACTTCCACTTGGGCAATCACGGCTTCTACCTCGCCGATCATTTCCGGTTGCAGCGCCTGAAGCTGCGTCTGCGCTGCCTGAGCTTCCTTGTCGGCTATTACGGTTTCAAGCGCTTTAAGTTCCTGCTGCAACTGGGCGGCGCGGGCGGGAACTTCTTCAGGCGCTTGGGTTTTCAAAATAGCTGCTGTTTCTAACAGCAAGGAGCGCTGCTGTTGCATGCGCGCATAAGCTGCACGCCCCGTCACCGCTTCAATGCGGCGTACGCCGGCGCCCGTGCTGGCTTCGCCGACGATCTGGAACAGGGAGATTTCCGAGGTATTGTTTACATGGCTGCCGCCGCAAAGTTCTTTACTGACCTCGTCAATAACAACTACCCGAACCACGTCGCCATATTTTTCACCAAACAAAGCCATGGCGCCCATGTCTTTGGCGATCTCTTGACTTGTCTCCAAGCAAGAGACAGCGCGGTTTTCCAAGATGGCTTCATTAACAAGGGCTTCTACGGCTGCCAGTTCTTCCGACGTAACCGCCGCAAAATGCGCAAAGTCAAAACGCAGGCGATCCGCTTCTACCAAAGAGCCTGCCTGATGCACATGCTCCCCTAGAACCTTGCGCAGCGCATGATGCAATAAATGGGTTGCCGTATGGTTGCGGGCAACATCTTGGTGTTTCGCTGCATCTAGGCGTATTTCCACGGTTTCACCGGTCCGCAGCATGCCTTCTTGCACAAATCCTTGGTGATAAATTGCACCGTTAGCCAATTTTTTGGCGCTTTGCACTTCCATTTTGCCCAGGGCTGTTTCCAAACGGCCGCTGTCGCCGATCTGGCCGCCGCCTTCCGCGTAAAAAGGAGTGACATCCAAAAGCACAGCGACTTCTTCGCCATCGCCGGCTTCCTCAACCACAACGCCTTCTTTCCAGATACGCAAAATGCGTCCTTGCTGCGCTGCAGCGTCTATACGCAGGCCATCGGTTTGCAGACCTGTCAGTTCCAACACAAAAGTACGCTCGTTTTCATGACGCGCGGCGCGGGCGCGCAAGCGCTGCTCTTCCATGGCAGCATCAAAACCGGCTTTGTCGAGGGTCATACCTTCGTCAAACAACATTTCTTCCGTAAGTTCCCAAGGGAAACCATAGGTATCATACAAACGGAAAGCCGTTTCACCCGGCAGTTGATTTTCCCCTTTAGTACGCAAGGAAGCCACTTCTTGCGATAAAAGTTCTTCGCCAGTAACCAATGTAGTCTGAAAGCGACTTTCTTCTTGGCTTACTACCTTGCGGATGTAGTCTGCTTTTTCCAACAGCTCCGGATAGGCCGTGTTGAAAATATTTGCAGCTACGTCCACGCAGTCGGCCAAAAAGGCTTTCTTTACGCCCAACAAGCGTCCGTGACGCAAGGCGCGACGCAAAATTCGGCGCAGCACATAGCCGCGGCCTTCGTTAGACGGCAATACGCCGTCATTGATCATGACGACCATGCTGCGCGCATGGTCAGCGATGACTTTGAGCGAAATGTCATTCTTTTTATCAACGCCGTAGGCGACGCCAGACAAGGCTGACATATGCGCAATCAAAGGAAACAGCAAATCCGTCTCGAAATTGGAAGGCTTGCCCTGGAGCACCGAAGCCAACCGTTCCAGGCCGGCGCCAGTATCAATGTTTTTCTTAGCCAAAGGATGGTAATTTCCTTCGTCATCTCGGTCATACTGCGTGAAAACGAGGTTCCAGATTTCCAAAAACCGATCGCAGTCGCAGCCTAGCTTGCACTCAGGACCACAGCCGCGCTCTTCCCCTAAATCGATATGTATTTCCGAACAAGGGCCGCAGGGGCCGGGGCCGATTTCCCAGAAATTATCAGCCATGCGCACAATGCGCTCTGGATCAATGCCGATTTCATCATGCCAGATGTCATAGGCTTCATTGTCTTCCGTATAGATGGTAATCCACAGACGATCAGCAGGAAGTTCCAATTCTTTGGTTAAAAATTCCCAAGCCCAAACAATGGCTTCCCGTTTAAAATAATCGCCAAAGGAAAAATTGCCCAACATTTCAAAAAAGGTCTGGTGCCGCGCGGTACGGCCTACATTTTCAATATCGCCGGTACGGACGCATTTTTGGCTGCTGGTGATGCGCGTATGGGGGGGCTTGATCTTGCCGGTAAAAAACGGCTTAAAGGGCGCCATGCCGGCTCCGACTAGCAACAACGTAGGATCATCATGAGGAATCAAGGGAGCACTGGGCATTACCAAATGCTCTTTTGATTTAAAAAACTCCAGAAAGCGTGTGCGAATTTCATTACCTGTCATAGATTTCACGTACTTCATCCTCCGCTCATTACAGATGGCTTATTCTTAAAAATTATACCCGACCAGCCAGGACGTGTCAAAGGGAAGGTCAGCCCGTCAGCCTCTTGATTATTGCGGAGCGGCATAATTGCATTTGAGACACGATTTGCGCGCGCCTCAAAAAAACTGACTAAGTCGGCAGTTTCTTAACTCGCTGTGCTCAAACAAGCGAAACTGTAATCCGTCTTAGCCAGCTTTTTCGTCCTTCGGACCGGCTTGCTCCAATAAAAGTCTCAAATACAATCATTGCCGCCGGTGCAGTCTAACCGCACCATCCCTATTTCTGTTCAAAACCGTTGCCCCGTTCTTCTCTTGCGTATCCTCCATCTACTCCTTTTACTCCTGTTCAATTTACTTCGTATGCTTCCTTTACAAACAGGCTTTGTGGATGACACCGCCGCCAACCACTTTTTCACCATGGTAAAAAACAACAGACTGCCCCGGGGTAATCGCTCGCTGCGGTTGTTCAAATTTCACCCGCACCATGCCGTTGGCTTCCGGAAAAACCATCGCCGGCGCTTCATGTGCGGCATAGCGAATTTTTGCATGTACCTGCAGTGGCTTTTCAAGGTCGTCCATGGCAATCCAGTTTAAGTCATCTGCAAGCAGTTCCGAAGCGTATACTGCTTCGGGTGGTCCAACGACCACCCGATTATGGGCCGCATCTATTTCCACGACATACAAAGGATGCGCCGCAGCGATACCCAGCCCTTTGCGCTGGCCGATCGTATAAAACGGCAGTCCCTCATGGCGGCCCAAAACTTGCCCGTCTTGGGTTACGATATCTCCGGGCCTCAGCGACTGCGGCGCATGTTCGCGCAAAAAGCGCTTGTAATCGTCATCAGGAATAAAGCAGATTTCCTGGCTTTCCGGCTTGTTCGCCACTACCAGATTAAACTGCCGCGCCAATTCCCTTGTTTTTGTTTTTTCCATGCCGCCCAGAGGAAATAAAAACTTCTGCAGTGTCTGTTGATTTAAATGATACAACACATACGACTGATCCTTGGTCGCATCCACGCCCTTGCACAGCAGCACCCTTCCAGATTGCTCGTCTTTTATAACGCGCGCGTAATGGCCGGTAGCCACATAATCAGCCCCCAAGGCTGCCGCCTTGGTCAAAAGGCGCTCAAACTTGATATGGCGATTGCAGGCAATGCAGGGATTAGGCGTGCGTCCAGCAGTGTATTCGCGGATAAAATACTCTACTACCAGATGATGAAAATCGTCGCGGAAGTTCATCACATAATGCGGAATTCCCAGAGTCTGCGCGACGCGACGCGCATCTTCCACTTCGGATAAAGAACAGCAGCCGCGATGATTGGGATCATCAACAGGAACATCCTCTGTCCATAATTGCATGGTGACGCCAATCACTTCGTACCCTTCCTGCACTAAAAGGGCGGCGGTGAGGGAACTATCCACACCGCCGCTCATGGCGACAACCACTTTTGTCTTTGCGTTAAGCACTTAAACTTCCTTGGGCTGCTTGCTCATATAATCCTTAATGGCTTCGTGCAGAGCATCGGCTGCCAGATTGGAGCAGTGCATTTTAGCCGGCGGCAAGCCGCCCAAAGCTTCCGCTACTGCCTGATTGGAAATCTCCAAGGCGTCTTCCAGCGTTTTGCCGATAACCATTTCCGTGACCATGCTGCTCGTAGCGATAGCGGCGCCGCAGCCGAAGGTTTTAAATTTCACATCTTCGATCACATTGTCTTTGACTTTCAAGTAAATGCGCATAATATCGCCGCATTTGGCGTTGCCAACTTCGCCGATTCCATTGGCATCAGGAATTTCACCAACATTGCGGGGATTGCTGAAATGATCCATTACTTTTTCGGTATACATAATTCAATTTTCCTTTCAAGGTAAAACACATTAGGAGCGACAATTTTGGCAAGGATTGCTTTCCAACATGGCGCCCGCATTAGCCGCCAACGGGGACATGCTGCGCAGGCGTTCAATGATCGGCGGCAATACTTCCAAAACATAATCGATATCTTCTTCCGTAGTGCCTCTGCCCAAAGTCAGCCGTAGCGAACCGTGAGCAATTTCGTGACTCAACCCCATCGCTAAAAGCACATGGGACGGATCCAGGGAGCCGGAAGTACAAGCAGAACCGCTGGAAGCGGCAATTCCCTTCATATCCAAGCTCAACAGCAAGGATTCACCTTCTACATAGCGGAAGCTATAATTAACATTACCAGGCATGCGCTGTGTCGGATGGCCGTTCAGCTTGATTTCGGGAATGCGTTCTTCAATGCCGCGCATTAAGCGATCACGCAGAGCCGTAATCCGAGCCACTTTGTCCGCCATTTCCTCTTTTGCTGCTTCCGCAGCTTTACCTAAGCCGGCAATGCCGGGGACATTTTCCGTTCCGGGACGCAGTTTGCGTTCTTGACCGCCGCCGTGCTGTACCGCGTCAATACGGACGCCGCGTCGGATAAACAGAGCGCCGATGCCTTTGGGACCATGCAGCTTATGCCCCGACAAGGTCAGCAGGTCAATATTCATATCAACCACGTCAATGGGCACATTGCCTGTAGCCTGTACCGCGTCAGTGTGAAAAATAATCCCTTTTTCGCGAGCGATTTTACCAATTTCACGAATTGGTTGAATGGTTCCTACTTCGTTATTGGCGAACATAACGCTAATCAAGATGGTTTGCGGCGTAATGGCCTGCTGCAAATCCTCCAAACGGATCATGCCGTACTCGTCCACAGGCAGGTAGGTAACCTGGAAGCCTTGTTTTTCCAGATATTCACAAGGATGCAAAATAGCATGATGTTCAATAGCCGTAGTAATGATATGATTGCCTTTTTTGCGATTAGCTGAAGCAATGCCTTTAATGGCCAAGTTGTCAGACTCAGTACCGCCGCTGGTGAAGAAGATTTCTCCAGGCTGGGCGTTAATCAGGGCCGCTACCTGCTGACGGCCTTCGTCAACAGCCTGCCGCGCCGTACGACCAAAAGCATGTACGCTGGATGCATTACCAAAGTCTTCGGTCATATAATGACTTACAAGTTTTGCCACTTCCGGCAGAGCCTGTGTTGTTGCAGAATGATCCAAATATACCTGTTTCATGTGAATAAAGCCTCCCCTTTAATTTCCTTCCCCTATGAAGCCGCAGGTTAAAGCTGCGGTTTTCCTGCCTCATTTTCCACCTGGTTGCACAAATCTTGCAAAGTGATGGAATCCAACACCTGCGTAATGCTGTCTCCAACTTTGGCCCATACGCCGCGGGTGACGCAAGTACAGGCTTTAGTACAGTATTTGTTATCCTCTTTGCCTGAGAGCAAACAGTCTACAGGAGCAATAGGCCCTTCCATCACTCGGATAATATCGCCTACCGAAATTTCTTCGGGAGTCTTGGTTAAGCTGTAACCGCCTTGTGCGCCGCGAACGCTTTTAACGAAGCCGGCTTTGCGCAAAGTCCCCATCAGCTGCTCCAGGTAATGCTCGGAGATTTCTTGACGCTGTGCGACATTTTTTAAAGAAATGGGCCCCTGACCGTAATGAACGGCTAAATCGTACATGGCGGATACCCCATAACGTCCTTTGGTTGATAGCTTCACGGCAATCCCCTTTCTTTTCCGACTAATACGATTGGTTTTATTTGCTTTTACTATAGCAAATAACAAGAAAAAAAACAACCCCAATCTGAGGTTGTTTTAAAGCTAAGTCAGGTTTATCTTTTGCAACTATTCCTTATTATCTCGTATCCCTCTGTTACTCCGTTACTCTTGTTCCGGTCCCCTCGGCCCGCCCTTGACGGCGTTTGGTCTCGTCCCAGCGCGTCTTTTCCGGTCCCAGAGCGGCTTCATAGTAACGCCGGCCTTGCAGCGGCTCCGGCAAGTACTCTTGCTCTACCCAATGGCCGGGGAAATCGTGGCTATAGCGATACCCCGCACCATGTCCAAATTGGGCGGCGCCGCGATAATGAGCGTCTCGTAGATGCAGGGGAACGCTGCCGCATTCCTGATGGCGCACATCTCCTAAGGCTGCGTCAATAGCCAGATAAGAGGCATTGCTCTTGGGCGCCGTCGCAATATAGACGACCGCCTGAGCCAAAGGAATGCGCGCTTCCGGCAAGCCTACAAAACGGGCCGCCTCAGCCGCCGCCATAGCCAGTACCAGCGCCTGGGGATCGGCGTTGCCCACGTCTTCGGCCGCACAAATTACGATGCGCCGCGCAATAAATTGCAAATCCTCCCCTGCAGCCAACAGCCGGGCCAGATAATGTACTGCCGCATCTGGATCGGAGCCGCGCATACTCTTAATAAACGCGGATACTGTATCGTAATGAGCGTCGCCGTTTTTGTCAAAACGCTGCAGCTTTTCGTCGGCAACTTTTTCTAACACCGCCAAATTCAGCGTTGCCTCATCTTCCACCATGGCGGCGCATTGCTCCAGAAGATTCAAGGCGGTACGTGCGTCGCCGCCAGCTAAGCCGGTAATACCGCTCCAAAGAGAAGCTTCCGCCTGCAAATGTCTTTTGCCCAAACCGCGCTCTTTATCTTCCAGGGCCCGCTTAAGCAGAGCTTCCAGTTGTTGCGGAGTCAACGGCTTCAGACGCAAAACCCGCATGCGCGAAAGCAAGGGCCCGTTAATTTCAAAATAAGGGTTTTCCGTCGTGGCGCCGATCAGCGTAATCCGCCCATCCTCTACATAAGGCAGCAGCACATCCTGCTGGGCTTTGTTAAAACGATGAAACTCATCGACAAAAAGAATGGTAGCTTTGCCATAGAGCTGGCGTCGTTCCTGCGCTGCCGCCAGTTCTTTGCGCAAATCCGCCGTGCCCGCAGTTACCGCGTTCAGGCGCTCAAAAACCGCTCCGGTAGTAGTGGCGATCAGTTCCGCCAATGTCGTCTTTCCGGTACCGGAGGGACCGTACAAAACCAGGCTGGGCAGCGTATCCGCCTGAATCATACGCCGCAGAAAAGAGTCGGGACTAAGAAGATGCTCCTGCCCTGCCAGTTCAGATAGCTTTTGCGGGCGCATGCGCACGGCGAGTGGTTTGCGGTTCGTGTTCTTCTCTTCAGCCAATGAAAACAAATCCAAAATAACAGCCTCCTTTGTTCCTATGCTAAACGCAGCAAAGAACGCACAACATAGCCGGCTAATAACAGCCCCGCCGTAGAGGGAACAAAGGAAATGCTTCCCGGTACCTGGCGGCGCAAATGGGATTCTTCCGGCTCGGCGTCAGCCGAAGCAAAGGGCTTTTCCGTAGAAAACACCACAGGAATTCCTTTAGTGATTCCTGCTTGTTTCAAAAGACGTCTGACGTTTCTGGCCATAGGGCAAGTGTGGGTTTTAGCAATATCTACAATATGAAAAGCCTCAGGGTCCAGCTTATTGCCAGCGCCCATGCTCGAGACAATGGGTATGCCGAGACGATGGGCGCGGACAAGCAAATCAATTTTAGCATCCATTGAATCGATGGCATCCACAATGAAATTCCAACGTTCAGGCCGCAGCCAGTCTCCTTTTTCTTCTCCATAGGCTTCTAGAATGACTTCCACTTGACAATCCGGGTTAATATCCAAAATTCGCTCTTTCAGCACGGCGGCTTTAGGCAGCCCGATAGTGCTTGATAAAGCCGGCAGCTGTCGGTTTAAATTCGTTAGGCTAACCACATCATGATCAATTAACGTCAGTTGACCAATCCCTGCTCGCGCCAAGGCTTCTACCGCAAAGGAGCCAACGCCGCCGACGCCAAAAACGGCCACAGCGGAATTTTGCAAGGTCTGTAATCCTTGAGAACCTATAAGCATTTCAGTGCGTGAAAAACGATGCATAGTTAAAGAAGCCTCCTGCATGATCTAAGAAAACACAACATAGAGCTCTCATAATAGGTAAAAAGACTCGACAAAATTGTCGAGTCTAAAAATTGTTATGAAAAAACTAACCCCACCATGCCGTCTCGCCCACTAGTTTTGAACCTGCGTTAGCAGGTGGGTGCCCTCCTGAAAAATCAATGGATCCCCGTAAAGGGCCTGCACGTCTTATTCAGAGACCGGACTCCCGTCGTAAAAGTGTTGGCTCAAAACATACCAGGCAGCATACGCACACAGTCGGGTTAAGAGTGTTGCTCTTTTCTTCAACTTCATAATAGCAGAATTATCGCTATTTGACAAGTGTCGCCTGGTTTTCTGCGCTTTGAAGCCTGGCTGAAAGAAAAGAAACCTTAGCTTTTAGCAATAACGGTCGACTTAATATGCAATTCCCGCAGCTGACGTTCAGACACGTCACTGGGCGCTTGCGTCATAGCGCAGCTGGCGCTTTGCGTTTTGGGGAAA
>NZ_JAQUZF010000205.1:0-2684 GCF_028691475.1 Anaeromusa sp. | reverse complement strand
AATTTCACAACATGGTTTTGCAGACCAATGGCCAACCGTTTGTCGTGACATTGTGATGAAATAAAGAGCTATGCTACAGTATGGCTTGAAATAGAGACTATACTCCAAAATTATGGGGTTGAACCGCAGGAACGTTCCAACAACGCCTTGCTTGTGAGTGCGATTATCATCCTTTTTGCCTTGGCAATGGGTATTTGGTATAGCCGCAATATGGCGGCGCGCTTGGCTCATGTGAAGACGGAACTGGAATGCATCGGCAATCTGGATTTGACCCGGGCCGATGTGGTTCCAAAGCGCAATGACGAAATCGGCGACATGGGATTGATGATGAATTCTATGCGCAGGCAGCTCAAGCAAGTGGTGCAGCAGGTGCATAGCGGCAGCCAGACCTTAGCCGCAGCCAGCGAAGAACTGAGCGCAACGATTGAAGAGACCATGCGAGCTCTCGAGCATGTGGTTACCAGCGTTGAGGAAATTGCACACGGAGCCACGCAGAATGCCGATAATATTACAACTGTTTCGGCGACAATTGAGGAAATCTCCGCCGGCACGGAAGAAATGACCGCCAATGCCAGCGAAGTAAACAACGGCACGCAAACCGCGGTGGAAGAAGCCAATAGAGGCATGGTCATGTTGGGTGAAGTTGTCGCGCAGAATGAGAATATTGGCCGGTCGATGGGCGAGATTACGGCGGTTACGAACAAGCTGGCCGCGGCGTCGGAAAACATCAAAGGCATTGTGGATGTGATCAATGGCATTGCCGGACAGACCAATTTATTGGCGCTCAATGCCGCTATTGAAGCGGCTCGGGCGGGAGAAGCCGGCAGAGGCTTTGCTGTAGTGGCGGAAGAGGTACGCAAGCTGGCGGAACAAAGCGCTAAAGCTACGGAGGAAATTGCCGGTATTATCGGCAGCATGGGCGAAGAAATCGCTTTTTCTGTTGCGCGCGTGGATGCGGCGAACAAAGATGTTCTTTCTGGCAAGGAAACGGCGCACCGGACGGCAGCGGGCTTTAAAGCGATTATTGATCGTCTGGGAAAAGTAAAAATTGGAATTGAGCAGATTGCTGCTTCTGTAGATGAGACCGCTCATGGCACGCAGGCTATGGTGGATAATGTGCAAAGCATCAGCGCCGTGGCGGAAGAGACCTCGGCGACCTCGCAGTCCGTGGTGCATGCGACAGAGCAGCAGCGGGCCAGTATGCGCGAGGTCAACAGCAGCGCCGAATCGCTGGCTACCTTGGCGACGGAAATGAATCAAATTGTGGGTCGCTTTAAAATTTAATGCCCTCTTCCTCTTGGCGGCGACGTCGTTAGCCGTTACAATAAGAACAGGATATTTTTTACAGGAGAGGGGCACTAAGGTTGGCGACACTGCATGAAGCGCTGCAGCAGCTTTGCGACGAAGGATTTTTGGATGTGACTGGGGACGGAGGCTCGATGCGGGATATTGAGGACGTCTTGGAAGAGGCGTTGGCGATCGCGTCTTTTGACGAAGATGAGTACCGCGTGGTGCGGGGCGTTCCTGGCGAGGCCTGGGTGGTTCGTTTGGAAACGGACGGACGGATGGCGCAGCGGGGACGGATGTTTGTAAAAAAATAAACCCTTGGTTCCGAGGAGAGGCTTGTGCGCAAGCCTCTCTTTTTTGCAGGCTGGAATTTGTAATCTCGTGCTTTTTGCGAAAGATAAACGGAAAAGACGTTGAGAACGAACCGCGAAATACACGAAAATCGCGAAAGGGGTTTATGGTTCAGGGGGACGGTTCTCCTGAACCATTTTAACGGCGGCATAACTGTATTTGAGACAAGATTTCCGCGCTGGCGCTCGCAATGACGCCGTCCAGCCAGCTTATCTTGTCGTTGCGAGGAGCGCAGCGACGCGGCAATCTCCTTGTAACCCTCCATCGTACCCTCTCGCGACTCCGATTCTCTTGGTCAATCCCCGTGTCCTTCTGATATTTGCGAAGGAATAATTTTCTGTTACAATTAACTATATAATGGATTGCATGACGCAGAGGGAGTCGGAATAAAATGGGAGAACAAGTGGAACGCGGCTACCGGGAGCTGTTTGAGTATTCGGCTGTCGGGATGGCGGAGGTTACTTTGCAGGGCGTGTTTCGGCGGGTTAACAAGATGTTTTGCCGTATGATGGCTTGCGAAGAAGAAGAATTGCTAGGCCTTCGGTTTCAAGATATTACGCACCCGGACGACCTGGAGGAAGATATAAGGCTAGTGGAAGATTTAGTAACGGGAGTAAGAGACCGTTATGAACTAGAAAAGAGATATGTACGATTTGACAACTCGTTTTTATGGATTCATCTTTCTGTTGCGGTTGTACGAGATGAAGCGGGGAGTCCCATGTACTTCGTTTCTACGATTGTCGATATTTCGCAGCGTCGTGCGGGCGAGTTGCGTCTGCGGGTATTATCAGAAGCGGTCGAGCAAAGTCCAGTCAGTATTGTCATTACCGATCCCCAAGGAGGGATTGAGTATGTAAATCCGATGTTTTGCCAGGTTACTGGTTATGGAAAAGAAGAATTGCTGGGCAAGAACCCTCGCATTCTCAGCTCGGGGAAGATGAACAAGGCTTTTTATCGCAAGCTTTGGCAAACAGTGACTTCAAGAAAAATTTGGCAGGGCGAGTTTGTTAATCGGCGCAGGGATGGCGTCGAATATTGGGAGAAAG
>NZ_JAQUZF010000085.1:0-12259 GCF_028691475.1 Anaeromusa sp. | reverse complement strand
CATGGCAGTCCATAGTGATTGCCTCCTCGTTGTTGATGGTTGTGTGAGAACTCCATTCTACCATACGAGGAAAAGTCACCATGGACTTTTTTCTTAAGTGTTCAACTTCATTTTACAATCAACCTTTGTTTTTATAAATAGTATATGCAGCAAGCACGTAGAGGAGGTGACGGGAATGGCGATTAAATTGGTTTTAAATCGTTGCAAGGGCTGCGGGATTTGCGTGGAGTTTTGCCCGAAAAAAGTATTGAAGGTCAATGAGCTGAGCAAAGTGGAAGTGGCGGATGAAGCGTCCTGTATTCAGTGCAAGCAATGCGAGGAACGCTGTCCGGATTACGCTATTTTTATTCAAAAATAAAGGAAGTGACGTACGTGCCAAAAGTTATGCTCATGCAAGGCAACCAGGCTTGCGCCGAAGGCGCTATTGCCGCTGGAGTTACCTTTTTTGGAGGTTATCCGATTACGCCTTCTACGGAAGTAGCGGAAATTCTCGCCAAACGCCTGCCACAGGTAGGGGGCAAATTTATTCAGATGGAAGATGAAATCGCCGGTATCGGCGCTGTCATCGGCGCTTCTTTGACCGGGAAAAAAGTAATGACTGCGACCAGCGGCCCCGGTTTTTCTTTAAAACAGGAACTGATTGGCTATGCGACCATTTCGGAAGTACCTTTAGTCATTGTCAATGTGCAGCGGGTAGGTCCCAGCACCGGGCAGCCTACTTCCCCGTCACAAGGTGACGTTATGCAGGCGCGCTGGGGTACTCATGGCGATCATCCGGTTATTGCCCTGACGCCGGCTAGTGTACCGGAATGCTTCTCTTTGACGATTAAAGCCTATGAACTGTCCGAAAAATACCGCACCCCGGTCATTTTGCTGATGGATGAAGTAATCGGTCATATGCGCGAGCGCATTGAGCTGCCGGACAGCTACGATGAAATCCAAAAGCCGCAGCGCAAAGTTCCCGCAAGCAAAACGGAAGGCTTTTTGCCCTATCAAGCTGACGCGGACGGCGTGCCGCCGATGGCGCCATTCGGCAAGGGCTATCACAGCCATGTAACCGGGTTGGTGCATGACGAAAGCGGTTTTCCTAACGGCTCTTCTCAGGCGACGCAAGTACTCATGGATCGTCTGAACGGCAAAGTAGAAAACAATTTAGACGACATTATGATGTACGAAGAGTATTGCTTGGAGGATGCGGACATTGCGGTGGTGGCTTACGGCGGTACCGCCCGCACGGCTTATGCAGCCGTCGATATGGCCCGCGCCCAAGGTATCAAGGCTGGTCTTTTCCGCCCGATTACCATTTGGCCTTTTGCCGAAAAGCAGATACAGGAGCTGGCAGGCAAAGTGAAGCACATCTTGGTAGCGGAAATGAATTGCGGCCAATTGGTCGGCGAAGTAAAAAAAGCGGTGGAAGGAAAAGTTCCGGTGGAGCTCTTGGCCAAATACAATAACGAAGCCATTTTGCCGGACGAAATGCTCCAGGCCATTGCCAACGTGAAATTGTAGGAGGTTCGCTCTATGGAAAAGATAGTGGAAAAATACTTTCGCCCTAAACTGCCTCATATCTGGTGTCCCGGCTGCGGCAACGGCATTGTGACCGGCGCCATTGCCCAGGCTATCGATAAAATGGGTTTGGATCAGGACCGTACGGTTATTGTTTCCGGTATTGGCTGTTCTTCCCGCGCTTCAGGCTATTTGGATTTTGATACCGTTCATTCCGCCCATGGCCGGGCGCTGCCTATTGCCACAGGCATTAAGCTTTCCGAGCCGGATTTAAATGTCATCGTCATTACCGGCGACGGCGACTGCACCGCCATCGGCGGCAACCATTTCATTCATGCGGCGCGGCGCAACATCAATTTGACCGTAGTGCTCTTTAACAACAATATTTACGGCATGACCGGCGGGCAGTATTCGCCGCTGACGCCTGTAGACAGCAAGGCTTCTACAGCGCCCTATGGCACGATTGAACGCAACTTCGATATTACCGAGCTGGCGAAAGCCGCTGGGGCTACTTTTGTGGCCCGGGCGACTTGCTTTCATAAGCAAGTTTTGGTAGACGCCATTGCCAAAGGTATTGCCAATGATGGATTCTCGTTGGTAGAAGCCATTACGCAGTGCCCGATTTCGTACGGACGTCAAAATAAGCGTGGCAATGCGCCGCAGATGATGCAATGGCAAAAGGAGCATGCCGTGCCGGTAGCGGCGGCGGCAAAAATGACGCCGGAACAGCTGGAAGGCAAGTTTACTATTGGCGTGCTGCATGAAAGCAAAGCGCCCGAATATACCCGAGAATACGACAAGGTAATCGCCAAAGCGCAGAAAGGGGGCAAATAAGATGTTGGAATTGCGTCTTTCCGGTTCCGGCGGCCAGGGCCTCATTTTAGGCGGCATTATTCTGGCGGAAGCGGCTATTTTAGACGGCAAGCTGGCCATTCAGTCGCAGTCGTACGGCCCGGAAGCCCGCGGCGGCTCCAGTAAGTCCGAAGTGCTCATTTCCAATAAGCCCATTCATTTTCCCAAAGTGACCAAGCCAAACTTAGTGTTGGCCATGACGCAAGCGGCTCTTGATAAGTATGCCACTGATTTGCCGGACGACGGCATTTTAATAACCGACTCCATGCTGGTGCAGCAGGTTCCTGAGCGTCTCAGCCGCGTCTACGAGCTGCCTATTACGGCTACGGCGAAGGAGGAGCTGGGCCGGGATCTATTCGCCAACATTGTGGCTTTGGGAGCGATTGTGGAGCTGACGGATGTGGTGACTAAAGAATCTTTGGTCAAAGCCGTGCTGTCCCGCGTACCGGCGGGAACGGAAGAGGTCAATCAAAAGGCTTTATCCTTGGGAGCGGCGCTGATTTCGGCAAAAAAATAAGGACATAGTCTCAATTCACACTCCTTGAGAAAATGATATAATTTGTTTCAATGTTTTTAAGGAAAAGGTGGAAGTTTATGTCGAAAACAACACAAAGCGGTTCCGCTGAGAGCAAATGCCAGAAGCAGTATTTGTTTCTGGCAGCGGCTGTTATTATCTTGGGAATCATCCTGGCGCTGCCGACGCCCGCGGGCTTGCCTACGGCAGGGCATCGCATGCTGGGCATTCTGGTTTTTTCCGTTATTATTTGGATGTCCGAAGCGGTTTCGTATCCGACCAGCGCCGCCATTATCTTGTCTTTAATGGCTTTTCTTTTGGGTACAGCTCCTGATGCGGCAAGTCCCGCCAAGCTTTTGGGGACTTCCAAAGGCTTGACCATGGCCCTGGGGGGCTTTAGCAATACGGCGCTGGCCTTGGTCGGCGGCGCGTTGTTCCTAGCGGCGGCCATGACCAAAACCGGTTTGGATCGGCGCATTGCCTTGGTGATTTTGTCGAAAATCGGCGCCCGCACCAATCGAGTGCTGGCAGGCGTTATTTTTGTCGGCTTTTTCCTCAGCTTTTTTGTTCCCAGCACGACAGCGCGCGTATCCTGTATGGTACCCATTGTTATGGGGATTATTCTAGCCTTCGGCGTGGAGAAAAAAAGCCGTTTTGCAGGTATGCTGATGATCGCCATTGCCCAGGCGGACAGCATTTGGAATGTGGGCATTAAGACGGCGGCTGCGCAGAATATGATCGCTCTGGGCTTTATTGAAAAGCAGCTGGGCGTTTATATCAGCTGGCTGGACTGGTTTATTGCCGCCGCTCCGTTTGCCATTATTATGTCGATAGTCCTCTATTACATTTTGCTGAAAATGATGCCGCCGGAAACCCGCGAAATCGAAGGCGGTAAAGAAACCATCGCCAGAGAATTGGCGCAATTAGGCCCGATGAAGGCAGAGGAGAAAAAACTGTTCGCTATTTCCATTGTGCTTCTTTGCTTCTGGGCTACGGAAAAAATACTCCATAATTTTGATACCTCGTCGACGACCATTACGGCTATTTCCTTGATGCTGCTGCCTGGCATCGGCATTATGAACTGGAAAGAAGCGCAGAGCAAGATTCCCTGGGGCACGCTGCTGCTCTTCGGCGTGGGCATCAGCTTAGGTTCGGCCATTCTGTCAACCAAAGCGGCTGCATGGCTGGCTAAAATGATCGTAGGCTGGTTTGGCCTGCAAATGATGCCGGCATTGATCGTCTTTGCGGTATTGGCTGCGTTTTTGATTATTATTCATCTTGGTTTTGCCAGTGCGACCGCTTTGGCGGCTGCGATGATTCCGATTATTATTTCCATTCTGCAGGGCATGCCGCCCGAAGCAGGGGTCAATGTCGTAGGCATGACCATGCTGCTGCAGTATGTCATCAGCTTCGGCTTTATTTTGCCGGTCAATGCGCCGCAGAATATGGTAGCCTACGCGACGGAAACCTTTGAAGTTAAAGATTTTATTCGCACCGGCGTACCATTGTGCATTATCGCTTATGTGCTGACACTGGTGCTGGCTTCCACCTACTGGAAGTGGCTTGGACTTGTGTAAGGAAGTTTGACTGATTCCCCGATGCCGGGTAAGACGAGTAGGTCTTTTTCGGCGTGCAATATATTTTTTTGTTGTGGACGCCGCCTTTTGGAAGAGGTTGGCGTCTCTTTTTTATACTTTCTGTTCTTGATTCATTCGTGATACACTGAAGAAAATGACACAAAGGGAGATTAGTATGGATCTCGAATTGCTGCTGCAGTTAAGTTTAAATATGTCTTTTGTGGCGTTAGCGGCGTATTTGATGGGGCGAAACCGCTATATCATTCAGTGCGCTACACAGCCTTATCGGTTAAAGCATTGGCTGATTTTGAGCGTGGCTTTTTCTATCTTATCGGCTATTGGTACGTATACGGGAATTCCTGTTCATGACGCCTTGGCCAATACCCGCATGGTGGGCGTGATTATGAGCGGCTTTATGGGCGGGCCGCTGGTAGGGCTGGCTACAGGAGCCGCCAGCGCCATTCATCGCTATTCGATCGGCGGCTTTACGGCGGAAATTTGTGCGTTAGCCAGCCTTTTGGTAGGTCTGATGGCAGGCTTGGTTCGGCGTAAAGTGGGTTTTGCGAGACTAGATTGGAAAACAGGCGCTGCGGTAGCCTTGGCAGGCGAGTTTATCCAAAAAAGCCTGGTTATGCTGCTAGCGCAGCCCTATGAGAAAGCGCTTGCTATGGAAAAGGCCATTGCTTTGCCAACGACGATCGTAAGTGTCGTGGGCACCATTATTTTTATTGTCATTTTGAAGAACATTCGCGAAGAACAATCTCTTTATGGAGCTAAGGCGGCGGAGCAGGCTCTTGATATTGCCACACAGGCGCTGCCGTATGCCCGCCAAGGCTTGAATGAGGATTCGGCGGGGATGATTGCCGGTATTATTCACGATATCACGAACATGGACGCGGTGGCGGTCACTGATAGGGAAAAGATCATTGCCTTTATCGGCGCTGGCGCGGATCATCATACCGCCGGGCAAGCCATTGCCGGTCAGGCTACTAGGGAGGCCCTGCAGAACGGTCAGGTGGTTGTGCACAAGAATGAGGGCATCCGGGAGTGCCCGCAGCTGTCGTGTCCGCTGCGGTCCAGCGTGATTGCGCCGTTAATGGCGCATGGCAAGGCCATAGGCACGATTAAGCTTTTCAGGTCTCATGAGGATGGAATTTCACCTTTTGACATTCGCATTGCCAGCGGCGTCGCGCATCTTTTGTCGGTGCAACTGGAGTTGGCGGAGATGGATCAGCAGGTTTTGATGCGGGAGAAGGCGGAACTGAAGGCGCTGCAGGCGCAGATTAATCCGCATTTCTTGTTTAATACTTTGTCGATTATCATGTCCTTTTGCCGTACCGATCCGGATACGGCGCGGCAGCTTTTATCGCATTTATCTACGCTCTTAAAACGCAGCTTTCAGCAGCGCCAGGATGTGGTTACCTTGGGCGATGAGCTGGAGGGAATTCATGCGTACTTGGAAATTGCTAAATGTCGTTTTGGCAGCCGCTTGCGCGTACAGATACACGCGGCGGAAGAGGTGAAGCAGGTTTTGGTGCCGGTCTTGTCGGTGCAGCCCTTGGTGGAGAACGCGGTGCAGCACGGACTTTTTCCGAAGACAGACGCGTGTGAATTAGAGATTCTGGCTTTTTATGAAAAAGAGCAAGTAATCATTCGAGTTTGCGATAATGGTATTGGCATGCAGGAAGAAACGCTGCAAAAATTGAAAGACTTTCGCAGCGACGGTATTGGCTTGAAAAATGTCAACGGCCGCTTGGTAAGTCTTTTTGGAGAAGAAGCGGGTCTGCAGGTGCAAAGCCAGGAAGGGCAGGGAACGCAAGTGGAGCTTCGAATTCCCTGGAAAGGAACGGTACAGCATGCGGTATAAGGTGGTTATTGTCGATGATGAAGCGCCCATTTGCGATGAAATTGAGTATTTGTTGAAACAGTATGTTGATATCGAAATTTGCGCTAAATTTTCCCGTGCAGCCGACGCTTTGGCGTATTTAGTGGAGCATTCCATCGATATTTTGTTTCTCGATATTCAAATGCCGGGCCTTAGCGGTTTGGAGCTGGCGCAGAAACTCAAGCAACTGTCGCGGCCGCCGCTGATCGTTTTTGTAACGGCTTTTACTGAGCACGCGTTAGAGGCGTTTGCTACCTCGGCAGTGGGCTACTTGACCAAGCCGATCGAAGAAGATCGCTTAGCAGAGGTCTTGCGCAAAATTCGTTCCTTTTCTTTGCACGGCAGCGGCGAAGCGCAGCCGGCATTGTGCCGGATTTGCGTGTTGGAAAAAGGCAATATTGTGCCCCTGGACCCTAAAGATATTGTATTTGTGCAGGTAAATGAAAAAGATGTTTTTGTGCACACGGCGGAGAACAAGCAGTTGTGTCCGTTGAGTCTGAAAGAAGTGGAGGAACTGCTGGAGGAGCAGTCTTTCCTGCGGGTGCACCGCCAGTATTTGGTCAATTTAGCGGAAATTCGCGAGATCGTTCCTTGGTTTCATGGCTCGTTCCTTTTGCGCATGAAAAATGGGCACGAAGTGCCTGTCAGCCGGAATAAGGCTAAAGCGCTGAAGCAGGCGTTTGGGTTCTAAGAGAACTGCTACTGTATGTACGCTTCACACCAAAACGGCTCTTTTTTCATCAGACTTTGTCAGAAAGCCTCGGCAGAGCGCCGCTATGCCTGCGTTTTCTTTCGCGCCCGATAAAAAAACTTCTCATTTTGGCGGAGCGTTCATTACAGTAGCAGTTCTCTGGGGACAAATAAGAAGAATAGAAAATGTGAGGATTACGTTTTAAACAGAGGCGTATTTTGAAATGTTTCTCTCTGTTTTCCTCTGTTACTCTGCTTACTCTGAGTTTCGTTCTATCTTCGTTTTTTGCGCATACTTTCTTCATCAGTTCTTCACAATTGTTGGCTATCCTTAAAACAAGGAACAACAAAAGAACTGAGGAGGAATTTCAAATGAGCATGACCCATTATATGGAGCTGCTGGCGGCCAGCCAGCCTTGGAACTTGATTATTTACATGGTGATTCCGGTGGCGTTAGCCGAAGCTTTGGTAGCCATGGAGTTTGTGCTGCTCTTTAGGCAGCGCTACGAAGGAACATTGCGCCAGGTTCATAAAGTGGCGGGAATTGTATTAGGAGTGTATTTTGCAGGAATTATGGTCCAATTAGGAACGCAGGTGCTGCCGAACTTGGTGTGGAGAGGGCCAGCTGACGTTTTAGCCGTAGGTTCCTATTTGTTGGCCGGGGTGCCGCTGGTTGCTATTGCTTTATTAGAATTGGGAATTTGGGGCGGGCAGGCGTCGGCGAGGGAAAAAATGAAGTACCATTTTCTGCTGCTGACCGCATTTCTGATCATCACTCATGTGGCCATGGTCTTCGGCATGGTGGACCCGACCATTATGGGCTGGCAGCCGCAGATGGACGGCGGCATGATGCAGCATGGACAGCATCATGGGCAATAAAGACTGATTTTACGCAGAATAAGAGGGCAGAGGAAACGAAGAGAAATAAAGGCTCTCTTTGTTTTCTCTGTTTTTCGAATTTCAAAACCTTCTGTCCAACCCTCCCTTTACTCCTTCTACTCTTGTTAAATATGCTATTTTGGAAAGGAGAGCGAATACATTGCGGGTATTGCTGGTAGACGACGACCAAAAGCTCCTGGAGCTGCTAAGCGCCTATTTTTTAAAGAACGGCTTTGCTGTTTTGGAAGCAACGAACGGTCCGGATGCGTTGGAGCTGGCGCAGCGAGAAGCGCCGGATCTGATTGTATTGGATTTAATGCTGCCCGGTCTTGATGGTTGGGAGGTATGCCGGCGTCTGCGCAAAACCAGTGATGTGCCTATTTTAATGCTGACAGCCCGGGACGAAGAAGCGGATCGTTTGATTGGCTTGGAGCTGGGGGCGGATGACTATGTGACGAAACCGTTCAGCCCCCGGGAAGTAGTAGCTCGGGCTAAGGCTATTTTGCGGCGCAGCCGCCGGGAGATGCCGGCGGAAAATGAACTGCGTCAAGGACCCTTGGTGATGTTGATGGAACAGCATCGAGTCTTGCTGCATGGCAAAGAATTGGAACTGACGCCGACAGAGTACAAACTGCTGGAAACTCTCGCAGCCAAACCTGGGCGGGTTTTTTCCAGACTCCAGTTGGTGGAACAAGTGCAAGGCTATGCTTTTGAAGGATATGAGCGTACCGTAGACGCTCATATCAAGAATTTGCGGCGTAAGTTGGGCGAAGAGCAGCAGCTGGTGCAGACTGTATATGGCGTAGGCTATAAATGGAGCAGTGAAGCGGAATGAATAGTATCCAATACCGGATTGCCGGCTTGGTGTTTTTGTCTATTACCATAACGGTGGTAGTTTTGGTTCTTTTGGCGAATTACCAAATGATGCTGCATTTTGAAACATACTTGTTTATGCAGGGGATGCATGGCGGCGGGCAGGAGGAAGCGTATCTCAACAATATCCATGATTCGCTGTTTGGGGTAGGTGCTGTCATGGTCTTTTTCGGTTTGGTGTTTAGTTTTTTTCTGGCCAGAGGCATTACTGAACCGTTGCGGCGCTTGGGAAAAGCCGCCGAAGGCATTGCTGACGGGCGCTATGGGGAAACGGTGCCTGTAGAGCAAAAAGATGAAGTAGGACAGTTGGCAGAAACATTTAATCATATGTCCTTGTCCTTGAAGGAAGCCATTCAAATGCGGAAGCGGTTTTTGGCCGACGCCGCTCATGAACTGCGCACGCCTTTAGCGGTCATTCAAGGTAATTTGGAAGGCATGCTGGACGGTATTGTGCCGGCAGATGAAAAAACCTTATCTTCTTTGCGGGAAGAGGCGCTGCATTTGAACCGCTTGATTCAGGACTTGCGGGAGCTATCTTTAGCGGAAACCGGGCAGCTTCCTTTGGTAAAAGAAGAGGTGAAGCTTCACGTGCTTGCGGCCCGAGCGGCAGGCATGCTGCAGCCTCTAGCTGAGGAAAAGCAGGTGGTCTTGCAGGCTGAAGCAGCAGAAGTGCCGTCAGTGCGTTTGGATAGACAACGCATGAACCAGATTATTTATAATTTACTTACCAATGCGCTGCGTCATACGCCTCCTGGCGGACGGGTGACGGTGGCTGTGCGACAAGAAAAAAGCGAGGTGCTTTTGGCAGTCAGCGATACGGGAGAAGGCATGGCGGCGGAGCATCTTCCTTATATTTTTGAGCATTTTTACCGGGTGGACGCGTCTAGAGATCGACGCAGCGGCGGTTCCGGCATCGGCTTGGCTATTGTGCGCCGCTTGGCGGAAGCCCAGGGAGGTAAAGTGACGGTGCAAAGCCGCTTGGGTGAAGGCAGCTGCTTTGAAGTGCGATTTAAGAACGGTTAAAGTGCGAAAGATGTCACAATTTCTTCATTGTTTCTTCATACTCTTTCGCTATACTGAAGATGAAGAAAAGAAAGGAGGTGCTTCGTATGTGGATGCATGGATTTAGCGGAGGACCTTTGGGATATGTGGGCATGGGTATTGGCATGCTGATGCATGTGCTGGTCCTGGCGGTGCTGGTACTGTTTGCAGTGTGGCTGTTCCGCTCGCTGAAGGGCGGCTCGGTTACTAAGCAGGAGGAAGCGCCGACCAACGCGCTGGAAGTGCTCAAGCTTCGCTTGGCCAAGGGCGAAATTACGCTGGAAGAGTACCGTGAACGAAAAGACGAATTAGAAAAGTCATAGCAGCTGTAAGTGTATAATTGGTCCGCGTCACAAGGCGCGGACCTTCTTTTATTGTGGACAATGTCATAAGAACAACAAATTATTAACAAAACGTATATTGTGTTACTGTAAAATATCAGCTATACTATGTTCTAACATGAACATAACAAAGAAAGGAAGGCAGAAGGATGACGCAGAAGCGATGCATGGCATATTTGGGACCGGAAGGAACCTATAGTGAGGAAGTAGCCCGATTTTTAGCAAAAGACGAATGGCGGTTACAAGGATTTCCAAGCATCGAAGACGCCATGTGGGCGGTGGCCCAAGGTGAAGCGGATTGCTGTGTCGTTCCTTTTGAAAACTCCTGGGAAGGTTCGGTCAATGTGACCTTGGATTTGCTGGTGCATGAGCTGGATCTTTTTATTCAGCAGGATGTGCGCTGGCCAATTCGTCATGATTTATGGGTAGCCCAGTCTTGTGAGAAGCCAAACAGCATTTTGTCGCATCCTCAGGCCTTGGCGCAGTGCAGGGCTTTTTTAGGACGACGGTATCCTCAAGCGGCTAGAATTCCTGTGGTCAGCACCGCAGAAGCGGCGCGGCGCGTTGCTTCCGGTGACGGTGATGCGGCCATTGGCAGTTCCCTATTGGGTGAATTGTATGGTTTGAAGCTGCTCGAGCGAGGTATTCAGGATGATGAAGGAAATTGTACGCGTTTTGTGCTTCTGGTGAAGGAACCGGTTTCCTGCAGGGGCGAATCTGTGCAGACTTCTTTGATTTGTCGTATTGACGGCGAAAAACCAGGCAGGTTATACGAGCTTTTAGCAGAATTTGCTAAAAGAGAAGTCAACTTAACACGCATTGAGTCTCGCCCGGCGCGAACAAAAATGGGAGAGTACGTTTTCTTAATGGACGTTGACGGCGATGCGGCGCAGCCGAAAATTGCCGAGGCCATTAAGGCGGTGCAAGGTCGTTGTGTGTGGATGAAGAACTTGGGTTCCTACTCAGTGCATTATGAGGCAAACCAATAAAGAAGCTACATAAGTGGATGTGTGTTGTCGCGGAGGCAGGCCGTGATGAATAGGGAATGAAAGGGGCTAAGGGTATATGCGAGGAATGGATACGAAAGATCGGATTATGTATGTGGCGATGGATCTGATTTCCGCCAAAGGATTTCGGGCTGTAACCATCAAGGAAGTGGCCGCAGGCGCTGGCGTTAGCGAGATGACGGTGTTTCGCAAGTTTACCAGTAAAAAGAATATGCTGATGGAGGCTTTTGACCGTTTTTCGGTTTCCTTTCCGTTTCAGGAAGTTTTTCATGACCAACTGACAGGAAATCCGGATATTGATTTGATGAATATCTGCAAGGCGCATTATAAACACTTGGAGCATAATCGTCGTCTGATGAATATCTTTTTAAAAGAAGACAACAATATTCCCGAGCTGCGGGCTAAAATCCGCCAATTTCCTGTGGAAATGAAAAAGCACCTGATTGCCTATTTTGAGCAAATGCAGAAGGACGGGAAGCTTCCCAAGGATAATGCAGAGCTGCAGTATAACAGCTTTTCCACCGTCGCGGTAGGGCAATTCTGGTGGCGCATGTTTATCAATGACAACCCGGCGGAGCAGGTTCTGGACAGCGACGTCAATACGGTTCTGGAATACTCTGTGCGCGCCTTTTTGCACGGCCTGAAAGCCCAGTAAGAGATAAGAAGAAAGCCGGTTTTACAGCGAGAATCCTCTCGCTGTAGAACCGGCTTTTTTTGTGAAGAGATTGGCTACGTTTTACGCAGAGTAACAGAGGTAACAGAGAAAGGCCAGAGAAATAAGTTTTATATTTTCTTTCTGGTTTCCTCTGCTTACTCTGTTCCTCTGTGTTACGTACGCTCTGCTTCTGTTCAATCTCCTTACTAAGGCTCGTATTTGCAAGCCAAGACAGGTATAATAGAGAAAAGACAGTGATAGCAGGAGGAACTACAATGAATTTTAAGATAGGCATTCTGGGGCTGGCTTTTCTGCTTCTAACAGGCGCGTCGGCGTCAGCGGCGCCGGGAGCGCCGGAAATGATGCAAGAGATGCAAGTCGACTTAAATCAAGACGGCGTAAAGGAGACTGTTACGGTTTTAGGCTCTTCTGTATATGA
>NZ_JAQUZF010000084.1:0-12352 GCF_028691475.1 Anaeromusa sp. | reverse complement strand
TTCGCAAGCGCTCAACTAATTTTACGATGGTAGGAATGCCGCAAAGACGTTGCGCAATCAGCGCACATAACATAGCTTCGGCAGAATAGCCCTTGGGACCGCTTTTTCCAGCTGGACGATCCAGCTTCGATAAAACGGGGGTGACATCAATATTGGACAGAACTTGAAACAAGCGAGTGGATTCATCATATTGCATCAATGTTTCAAAGGAAAACAACAAGGTTTGTCGAATCATAATAGTGACTTCACCGCCCTTTGCGTAAGGTTAGGTTAGCACTTACTGATTCGCATTTGTGGGGGTGAAGTCCTTTTTATTGCCTAAAAACCCTTTGGCTTTTCTAGGGTTCTAGAATATGAAAATCACTCATGTATCTAAATCCTATATTTAACGACTCGAAATTATAAAAGTGGCAAGCACTGGCAATAACTTCGAAAAATAGTTGTACTAGAAGGAGGCTATTTCATGGAACGCGATGTATATGTATATCCCGCCGTTTTTGAAAAAGACGCCAGCGGCCATTATGGCGTGTTCTTCCCGGATCTTCCCGGCTGCGTTGCTGTCGGCCACAACCTGCAAGAAGCTCATAAACTGGCTAAAGAAGCTTTAGGCTCGCACCTGTTCAGTATGTCAGAAGACAACGATGAAATTCCCGAAGCTTCCGCCGTGGATGCAATCCAAGAAGAAAATCCCGGCGAAATTATCGGCTTAGTCGAAATTTCCTTGCTAGCCGTCCAGGCCAAGCTAGATACTCGCTCCGTAAAGAAAACGCTTACCGTCCCGTATTATCTGAACAAACTGGCCGAGAAAAAGAAAATTAACTTTTCTCGGGTTTTACAAGAAGCGCTCAAGCAGCGTCTAGGGCTTCTCTAGCCCACAAAAGTCCGTACGGAAACTGTAGTTTCCGCACGGACTTTTGCTTATCCATTTTTTGATTGCCAAAGCTTGCGTAGAAGCTTATAATAGAAATCAAATGAGCATATGCTCAAAAGGAGGTCCTATGGCGCGTCAACGATGTTGCGGCTTGGTAGAAGAAGAGCCTCTTTGCCGACGCTTTCGGGCGGAAGGCGGCGAGGAAACGGTTGTACTAGGAGTGGATGAATTAGAAGCCATCCGTCTGAAAGACGCCGTTGGTTTAGATCAGGAAGCCTGCGCCAGCCAGATGGGGCTCTCTAGGCCAACGTTTCAACGCCTGTTGACACAGGCGCGCCGAAAGGTAGCCGAAGCGCTGGCTGGAGGAAAACATATGCATGTAGAAGGAGGAGTATATCAAATGAAAAATCGACAATTCGAATGCAAAGCTTGTGGTCATGTTTGGGAAGAACCGCCATGCACAGAGGGCGGCAAGCACGGGTATGAACTGCCTTGCCCGCAATGCGGCAGTATGGAAAAATTCAAGCTTCAAGAGGGCGCTCGTCACGCTTGCGGCGGACATGGCTCGCATGGCGGCGGTTGCGGCTGCGGCGGCCACTAAGACGCCGTTTATTTGACACTAGCAATGGCGTAATGATACAATACGTAGCGTAGTGTTGGCTTCCGTAGCTCAGGGGATAGAGCAGCGGTTTCCTAAACCGTTGGTCGGACGTTCGAATCGTCTCGGGAGCACCAGTAAAATAAGGGTCTTGGGCTTTGGCTCAAGGCTCTTTTTGTTTTTTGGGCAACAAAATGGGCAACAAAAACTATTTAGAAAATATTTGATTGCTTTTTACAGATAGAATGGTATAGAATTATTACAGACAAACCACAAGCAACGTGAGGGGTGAATGTAAGTGCTTACACAACAAGAGCTTATTGAGAAATTAAAAGGCATGGGTGCGGCGGTTACTTCGCAAACGTTACGAACCAGAGAGAAACAATGCCTAGTTACGCCAGCCTACAGAGGGAAGTCGGGCAAGCCGGGGCGTTCTGTGTTTTACCCTGATCGGTGCTTATACGAGCACTATGCAGCAGGAAAAATGCTTAGTTCATCTAGGCTGCGCCTTACTGCAGAGCAAGTGAAAGATGCCAGAGACGAATTCATGAAATTTATTGAAAATCCAACTGCTGATTTTTTAGATAGACCGGAAGAAGAACGGTTGTACTTTCGATTAGGCGAGCATTGGTTTGCGTGGTATGTCTATTCGATGATGCAGGAAGGCAAGGGTCCCTTTGCAGCAAGAGTGCGTTTTGCTGTTGACCCTAACGATTGGGTTCATGATATTTTTTTCCACACAGTATTTATCAGTACCAATAGAAACGTAGCTTCTATGCCAGACCATATCATCGCTTTTACGGTTAAGGATATCGCGTTTATCAAAGAAGAGTTTTTGTCTAATGGTTCTTTAAGAACGCTGCTAGGCGCTGAAAGCTTTGATTTTCCACAAACTGAACTTGTGCTTATTGACGCAGGGGATGAAGAGAACGAGGCGGAGTAGCCCTAAAGCCTGTCTATTCAGGCTTTCTCTTTAAGAGGAAAAACAAAACGTAAGCAAGGTGCAAGTTTGATTTAAATATACTAAGAATTAAGATGAGCTTGTAGAAAACAGCACTCAAATAGCCCCTGATTGGTGTAAAAATAGGTCATTTTTTACACCGTAAACCATGGTATCCTACAAGCAGAACAAAGCGACGCGAAAATATGTTGACATTTTAACGAATCAGAGGTATTTTAGTTTATCCTAATTTTTCAGAAAGGAGGCGATGCTATGAGTGAGCACGGAATGATAATTAAAAAGGACGCTAATGGTAACACAACTAAGAGGATAAGGGTCAGAAACAGAAGCCCACGTCCTACTCCACCAAAACCGTCTGAAAAGAAAACAGCATAATGAAGAGTCGGATGTGTGAGGTTCATTTCCTGCCGGCGCTGTGATGCCTAGCCTTTAGGGTGTATTCCCTGGGGGTGGGTGCAGCGTTTGGCAGGTTTTTTTATTTAGAGAAAATGCCTAGGTACCTACCTGACAAAACTGACAAAACCCAAAATAAAATCCTGTATATGCGCTGGTACCATACCGACAAAACTGACAAAACCATTTTCTCCCAAAAGAAAAAGCCCTGCTTTAGCAAGGCGGATTACTCTCAGTATTTCTTTTTAGGGGCGTGACTTTATCGACTTTACGACTTTATCAATGTTTTTAAGGCTTTGAACCGTCAAAGAGGCCGCGACTTTATGCGACTTTATCAAAAAAAAAGCCTCACTCCTGCCCTGTTGCCGGGAGTGTCTTTGGGCGGGAGCACTGGGGCGCGTCTCTACAGAAGAAACAAAACTGACGGCAGCGGCGGTCCTGGGCGGCTGATCGGCGGCCATGGAAGGAAAAAAGGGGGAAATATGTACGCCAAGTATGTACTTAGGGCAGTTTGTGGGAATTGGGGTTGTCGCTGCGGCCCGTGAGGTAGTCGAGGGAAACGTCAAAGAAGTCTGCTAGGGCTATGAGGATTGGCAAGGTAGGCTGATGCTTGCCGTATTCGTAGGATTGATAGCTTCTCTCCGTAGCTTCAATGGCAGAGGCTACTTGCTTTTGGGTGATGCCTTTAATTTTACGTATTTCTTTTAAGCGTTGTGAAAACATGAAAAAACCTCCTAACAGATTGACACGAAAAAAGTTACGTGCTAACGCAAGAATAGAACACGAAAAAAGTTACGTTAAAAAGGGAGGGCAATACATGAACAATTTGAAGCAGGCACGAGCCAATGCAGGCCTAACACAAGTGCAGGTAGCGGCTGCTGCCGGAATATCAACAAGATATTACCAAAACCTAGAGGCTGGCGAATCGGCGCCAACGGTGGCTATTGCCTTGAAGATTGCCAAAGCGTTGGGAACCACGGTCGAACAAATCTTTGGAGAAGGGAGCGAAGCGAGTGAGTGAGCTACTGAAGGAGGCCAGACTAAAGGCCGGCTTGACGCAAGCGCAGGTAGCCAACCTGGTAGGCGTGACGGAGCGTAGTTACCAGTACCATGAGGCAGGTAGACGAACGCCAAACGTATATACAGGGCAGCGAATTGCAGAGGTTTTAGGGGTGGATGTGAAAGTCCTCTTCCCTACCAAAGCATACCACGGATAAATAAAAACAGATAGAACCTATTTAATAGGATAGAAAATATTAGAAAGTAGAAAGCGAGGCGCAGAAAATGGCGTTGGAAAAGAAACTTTATGACTTGAAGGAAGTACGGCAGATCATTCCCGGAATTAGCCAGGCTAGCCTATACAATGCTTGCAAGCGTGGGGAAATTCCTAGCGTTCGGATTGGTGGAAGAATTTTCATTCCTGCCTGGTGGGTGGAAAAGGTTACTCATGAGCCGAACGAAAGCGAGCAGCAGAATTATACTGCGAAGTTCTAAAACCCGCCCAAAACGAAGCTGAGGAAGTTTGGAGGGCATTAAAGGAGGCGTGGAGATGCTTACAGAGGCATACTTGCAAGGGTTTAGATTCTCGTTTGTGACGGTTGATTATGTGGTCTATACGAACGCGCAAGGGCATTATGCTTGCATAGTCTTTAGGCATGGCAACGACGGCTGCGGGCATATCAACGGAGCCAACGAACGGCCTATGGAGCTGACTGCAGAGCAAGCCCGGATGATTGCAAGAGCAGCCTATGAAAGGCAATAAAAAATCCCCTGCCAGGCTACGGCAAGGGAAAGAAATGGGGTGAAAATATTTGCTTCATGCTCATTATACAGCAGGTAGTGCGGTACAAGCAATAAAGGGCCTTTATAGCCTGCAGGAGGCTTTACAGGAAGCTGGCGTAAAGGTTGGGCGGAATAAAAAGGCGTTGTGCTTATGGCATAGCGACCGCTCCCCTTCTATGCACGTATATAGGGAGAAGGTGCATTGCTTTGCCTGTGGGCGGGGTGGCGATGCTATCGACGTATTCGCGGCCGCCAACGGTATGGAAACAAAGGATGCCGTACGGGCGCTGGCGGCAAGATTTGGCTTTCAAAGTGGTGTCCCGCCCGGGATGCAAGCAAGGATAGATAGGCAGCGGCGGCGGGCGCAGAATGAACGCAAGGAAGCACAAAACATAGAGAGCGCCTATTGGGCTTTGTGTTGCCTACTGCATCGGCTTGAAGAGTCCATGAGCGAAACCCTGCCGGATCCGGAAGCAATGGAAAACGATGCAGCCCGGGATGCGGCGGCACAGATAGCTAGGTTGCTAACGGAGGTCGGAGCGGTGCTTGATGGTTTGGCCAGCGAAAAGCGTGAAGTGCAGAGGCAGGCGCTTTATATAGCAAGAGAAAGGGGGCTACTAACATGAAGGCGGCAGCAGATGTATTCGAGATATTCCAGAACCGGGAAAAGCGAAAGGCAGAACAGGAGGCTGCTATGTTGGATGAATGGCCGGAACCAGGAGAAATAAAAGAAAGTGCATTGCTTCCAGTAGCGCAAATAACGCCCGAAATGCTGCCCAAGGCGTTCAAAGACTGGCTTTTTGATGTGGCCTATAGGATGCAGTGCCCGCTAGAGTTCGTAGCTGTAGGGGCAGTCGTGGCGGCGTCGGCAGTGATTGGCGCAGGGTGCGGCATACGCCCTAAACGCCGGGATAACTGGACAATAACTCCCAACCTTTGGGGGGCCATTGTGGCAAGGCCTTCACAGAAGAAAACGCCAAGCTTAAAAGAATCGCTCCTGCCGCTGGAAGCTTTAGAAGAAGCTGCAGTGGAGCAAAACGAGAGTGACGCGCGATACTATGAGGCCAAGAAAGAAAGCTTTAAGGCGGCAAAGGATGCGGTAAAAAAAGATATGGCCAAGGCGGCAGGCTCTCAAGGGAAAAACAAAAGCCACCCTGGCAAAAGCATGAACGAGCTTGAAGAAGAATATGCAAACATGATTGAACCGGAAGAGCCAGGTTTTAAGCGATTTATTGCCAAAGATGCCAGTATAGAAAAATTAGGCGAAATGCTGCGGGATAATCCGCGGGGGCTATTGGTGTTTCGTGATGAGCTAGTTGGTTTGCTGGCGTCATGGGACAGAGAAGATCGGCAGCAAGATCGGGCCTTCTATCTCGAGGCATGGAACGGGAATCAAAAGTTCATAACAGACAGAATCGGGCGCGGGACGGTGTTAATCAAAAACACCTGCCTATCTGTTTTGGGTGGCATTCAACCCGGAAAGCTGCAAACGTACTTACTCCAATGCGCAAATAGCTTGAAAAATGACGGTATGCTGCAGCGCATTCAATTATTGGTATATCCCGACGAGCCAGAAAAAGAACAAATCGTAGATGAATACCCGAATGGCGAGGCTCTCAAGAGAGCCTATGCAATCTTTGAAAAACTGGCAACCATGGACTTTCTAAAGGCGGGGGCAGTGTCAGAAATTAGCGAGGAAGAAAAAGAAAAAATCTTTTTTCGCTTTACTGATGAAGCACAAGAAGTATTTTTCGAGTGGTATTTGGACAATCAAAAAAAAGCCAAAGAAGAAGAGTACCCGCCCATGTGCGAACACTTGTCAAAATACCCTAGCCTGGTACCGTCGCTGGCGTTGGTGTTTCACTTGATAGAGGTCGCTGGCGGCGCTGCGCCTGGTCCAGTGAGCGAGGCGGCAACCGTGCTTGCTTGTACTTGGGCAGACGTCCTGGAAAGCCATGCACGGCGGGTGTATGGCATGTCTTCGGATACCAAACAAGCATCGGCGTCGGCGTTGGCCAAGAAAATAAAGGCAGGTGAACTGGGTAGTAAGTTTACCGTGCGAGATTTGTACAGAAAGGGTTGGGCGTTGCTTGACGAGGCTGGCGCCGGGGCTGCTTGCCAAGAATTAGAGGCAGAGGGTTGGCTGCGGCGAGTGCCTTTTAATGGCCCGGGCAGGCCTAAAGAAGAATACGAAGTGAACCCTAAAATCATAAAAAAAGCGCCAGTAGGGAACTGACAAAACTGACAAAACCCCTTTTTGTCGGTTTTGTCGGTATGGTACCAGCGCGTCTACAGGATTTTTATTCGAAATGGAGGCGATTTTAATGGAGGCTGTTCCAGTGGTGAGCAAGTGGATGGCCCGCCTTTACGAAATGGAAGGCAAGGAGTTGCCAGGAGTTTTAAAAAAACCGGACAAGCCGCCGGCAATGATTGATGCAGACGCAGGCAGACAAGCTCTTATTAAGGCATACAATGGTGCATTGAAAGAGCCTGTGCTGCTGGCAGTATCGGCAGCGTACCAAACACTTTGGGGATGTGAGCGCCTTTGGGTAGTACCCGCCCAAAGGGATAAAGAAGGAAGGCACGGGCGGGACTCTCCGGCATATACCCAACAGGAGCTATTCACGGTGATCGATGCCATGTTGGCCGACCGTGACGGTGCACATGCATTGATCCAGGCATATCGAATGGCCGGGGGCCGGATCGAAGAGGCGGTGAACTGAAATCAATCGCTAGCAAGTGAAATCAAGAGATTGCAAGGGAGGACAATAATATGACGAATTACATGAAAACGGTGGCAGACGCATGGGCGGTGGTGGCCAGAGCAGAGGCCGAAGACGCTTTATGCATGGAAACGTGGTTGGCCAAACTAAAAGAACGCTGGGCGGGCTTTGCCAAACTGCGGGGGCTGACCAGCGAGCAGCAAGAAGAAGTCATGACCATGTGGTGTCAGAATACGTTTGTTGGGCAGCAGGATGGAGAGTTGGGACGGTATGTGCTCGCTAGGTACATATTGGGCGACGCCGGGCAGTTGCAAGCTGGCGTTATGCGAGCCAGCGAGGACAAGGCGGGATAATAAGGCGCCGCTGTGGGGACAGGAGGAAATATGACAGCGATAGAGGCGGAAGAATTGCTGAGGAATATGCCAAGGCTATATGCAGCAAGAATGATGCGGTATTCTTTCCTCCGGGCTACACGTCCAGGACTTGGGATCCAAACAGGACGAGGCGGCGATAGCACAGCAGCGTTGGCGGTTCGGATGAGCGATGACCGTTTTTGGGCTCGTATAAGACTTGCTAGGTACTGGATTGATAAAGAACTACCCGCAGAAGGCCGCAGTCTTCTTCTGTGGGCATGGCGCGGCCTATCTGATACAGAGGTTGCCAGAAAGGAAAGGTTGACGCTGTGGAGCATAAGGCAGACGTGGGATGCGATGGGGCGGGAATTGAGTCGTTATGCTGGGACTGTATGCGGGCTGGGTGGTTTATCTTGTGCGCTATGCCGCAGAGGGTGCCGGCTGGGGCGACGGTGAGTGAGGTCATAGATAATGGCAAGACGTTCAAAATAATAGTCTCCTGCCCGTACTATTGGGCAGAAAAAGAAAGGAAGTTGGACAATGAAAAACGTGGAAATGCAGGTAACTGGGGATATTCTTACCATCAAGGTGGACCTTTCCCAACGGTTCGGCAAGAGCGGCAGCGGCAAGAATGAGATTGTTGCCAGCACAGAAGGAAATCAGTCGATTCCGGGCATGGATGAGGTCAAGGTTGGCCTAAACGTATACACAAAAGGATAAATGGACGCAGTAAAAAGGAGCAGGTTTTCCTGCTCCTTTCTATAAGGGGGCTAGATAATGTTTGAGCTTATACCAGGTGGAAAGAAAGAAAAGCCAAACTATGTGGTTTTGTATTGTGACGCTATGCTTCGGACGCTGGAACGGCTAAAAGAGGCGCCGGCGGACAATCAGGCGAAACTGCGGGCCATATTCTATGGCGTGAAACTGATCGGCGTAACAGATAACCGAAACCTAACCGAAGAAGAGGCAGAAAGACGGTTTTGGATGATTAACTCAACACAGGCTATGATGAAGGCTATAACACCAATAGAGCTAATGCAGATGTTCCCAGTGAAAAAGGCGTATGACGGCCAGCGCGGGGACTGCAAGGATTATTTCTTTACCATGGATGTTCTGCGCCAGCATGGCCTAGATAAGCCACTGGGTGAGGCAGTGAATGAAATCCTATGGGACTACATGAACCAAAACATAATGGCTTTTGTGGTTGCTTCTCTTGCGGTTATGGATGAGCTGCGGCGGCATAACGGGGAAAAGAGCATGTTCCAAGAATTTATGGATGAACAAGGCGTAAAGCTGCCAACGTACAGGATGGAGAAAGACAGCAAGGGGCGGCGCTGGATGATAAACAACGAGACAGGCGAACGTAATCGGGTGAAAGTGAAGCGAGCGAAGCACCTACGGGCGGTAAGTAGTATTTGAAACTATGTCGATGAAAGGGGCGGGCATGATTATAGTAAGATATCCGCGGCACTTGGTAGCGCTCGTGAACAAGTTCTTTAAAGGTTGCACACGCACTTAGGAGTTGACGCTTGCGCCTGTCAACTCGTGCTGTTTTAGAAGACTATGCCGCCATAACCGTGGTGGCGGTTCAAGCCTGCGCATGAGTATTAGAAAACGAAGTTTTTGAGATACTCCTAAGTGCGCCCTTCTGTCCCCTATGTACACAAAAGATAGAGGGTACAACGACTACTTTGAGTACAAACAAAAGAGTAGTCATAGGGCGTCTGGCACAGACTGCTGAAAACGTAGAAGCGTGGGCAAGGGGCGCCGAATTAGGTTAAGCGAAGTTAATCTTTTTTCATAATGCGCACGGTATGGTGATCATGGCCTTTTGGCCAAGGATGTTTTACGCAAGCGCTGCACCCTATGCACCCTTATTCCTACAGGGGTGCAGTGGCAAAAAAAGAAAAACCGCCACGCTGGCGGCGGGCGGCTGTGATGGTAATTTATTTTGCAAGTTTAATAGCGGCATCATGAGAAGCTACTCGCAGGCTGATTCGGTCTAACTTGCTTTCAATTCGTTGCAGGGACGAGCAAACACGCTCATTTACATCCATTTGAACTTCGCGAGCGTCGAATAAAGCGGAAACTTTAGCGCCCATATCGTTTTCCATACGGGCAAGACCTTCTCTTGTGGCGCGGCTTTCCGCTTCTACACCTTCTAGTCTTTGTTCTGTGCGGGCTTGGCTGGCCTTTATCTCTCTTACTTCGGTTAGAAGCTGTGTAAGCAATTCTTCCATGCGGATCCATCCTTTCAACAGTAGTGTGTGCTTATAGTATATCTCCGGGAACGGTATAAGGGAAGAAAGACTTTTGTCAGTTTTGTCGGTATGGTACCGGCGCATTTGTAGAGTTTTTTTCTGTAGAGCGACGCTACCAGCGCCGGACGAATAAGGCGAACCGTCTCCCCTACCCTGCCCTGCCAACATAGGAGGGGCGGCAGCGGCTTCCTATCGGCATAAGAAAAAGAGTTTTGTGGGTTTTGATGGTTCGTTACTTAGGGGGTTATAGATTCTACTGGCACAAAAACAAGCAAAAGTGTAAATTTACAAAACCGTTCTATCTGTTCTACATGAAGTGTTTCCGTCCAATAAGATTATATTATCGGACGGAATAATTTAAGCGTTTTCGAGAAATATTTGCTTAGTTTGTCCATGTGAAAATCCTATGTGCTTTCAAATGTGTAAAGTTTTCATATGGTTTTGAGCATGGTATTTTTGCTATACATGGGGGTGTTTGGCGTGGCTAGGAAAAGAGGACACGGAGAAGGAACCGTTTTTGAGAGGCCGGACAGACCGGGAACCTTTAGAGCTGTATTCACGTACAAGGATCCAGAGACAAGAAAAACCAGAAGAAAGAACTTTGATGATTCCAGCGCGCGAAAAGCCTTGAAGCGTGGGAAAGAGTGGGTGCAGGGGATTGAAGAAGGCCTTTTGCCTGATGCTGGGAAAGTACTTTTGAAGGATTGGCTGCGGCGCTGGCTGGATGATTACGCAAGCATGAAGGTTAGGCGGTCTACTCTTGCTAAGTATGAAACCTCGTTAATACGGTACATTGCAGGTAGTCCTTTGGGCAGCGAAGCACTGACAGAACTGCAGGGACCAGACGTACAGCGATTATTTAACAGACTGCTGAAAAGTGGCCGGCGCGATGGCAAAGGGCTATCCAGCGATACAGTAAGGAATATAAGGCGATACTTGAGCGAAGCTTTAAAACAAGCCGTAAAAGATGGGCTAATGCGGAAAAACATCATAGAGAACACAGAGCCGCCCAAAGTAAAGCGACTACCCGTAAAAGTGTTGACTTCTGAACAGATTACAGCACTAACGGCGGAAACGGAGCGGATCGGCGGAGACGAATCGCTCATTGTCCTGCTGGCGTTAGAATCCGGTATGAGGATCGGGGAAATATTCGGCCTAAAATGGGATTGTGTGGATTTCCAGGGCGGAGCGGTACATGTAAAATATTCCTTGATTACAACCAAAGGCGGCAAGCGCCTGGAAGAACCAAAAACAAAAATGTCTAAGCGGCGCATTCCACTGCGTGACGAAATGATGAAAGTGTTGGCCATGCACCAGAAGCGGCAAGAATGGAAAATGCAAGAGCTTGGGGACAAGTTTGAAAACAATGGTTTTGTATTTACGAATGTATTCGGTCGGCCTTGTGACCATAGTAATTTTACAGGGCGCTTCTTTAAAGGTCTTTTGGTGGCTGCTGGAATAGAAACGAGCTTTCGCTTTCATGACTTGCGGCACACTCATGCCAGCATACTTTTGCGGCAGGGAGTGCATCCAAAGGTAGTCCAGGAACGCTTAGGGCATAGCACTATTTCTATTACCCTAGATACGTACTCGCATTTGCTGCGGGACGTGCAGGATGAGGCCGTAACTGCGCTGGGCAGGGCATTCGGTACAGGCGCGGGAGAAGGCGAAGATGGAGCGGGCGGGCAACAAAATGGGCAACAAAACCAAATAGAAAAGCCTAAAAAGGCTATAAAAAAGAACGTGCGTTTGTTAAGGAATCCAGTAAAATCAAGGAACGCTATATAGATTTAATGCAAACGTATGTTCGATTAAGTTTTCCTAAACCGTTGGTCGGACGTTCGAATCGTCTCGGGAGCACCAGTAAAATAAGGGTCTTGGGCTTTGGCTCAAGGCTCTTTTTGTTTTTGTAGGGCAATAAGGGGCAATAGGATTAATAGATAAATTTATAAGCAAAGAGACTGTGTTAAAACAATTGTTTCAACACAGTCTCTTGCTTCATTTCTTTAAACCGACGAACTGCTTTCCGCCGTTCTACGCACCGCCGTCCCGGCATGGGGTTGAATCAGGCGAACCAAGCGGGTTGCAAACCAGTAATCCAAGCCCCAGTTAAAAAATACCGCCAGCCGATTGCGGGTTCCTTCCAGGCGCAGCAAGTGAACCAGCAGCCAAAACACCCAGGTCAAAAAGCCTTTGCTTTGCAGCGGTCCGATTTTCGCGACGGCAAAATGACGGCCAACTGTGGCCATAGCGCCTTTATCTTGATACGAAAACGTCTGTAACGGTTCCTTGCGAAGCAAGCGCAAAATATTCCCGACAGCTAATCTAGCCTGCTGCACGGCTACCGGCGCAACCATGGGCAGCAAAACTCCCTCTTGTTGCAGCCCGGCGGCATCGCCTATGCAAAAGA
>NZ_JAQUZF010000204.1:0-2710 GCF_028691475.1 Anaeromusa sp. | reverse complement strand
CGGCCCAATTCGACAGCATAATCTGCCGACATAACTCATCGCCCCGTTTCAATTAAAACTCATAATTAATGATCGTACAACCAAATGCCAGCCATCAACCAAGACAAATAAGAGAATCTTAAAGGGCAGTGAAATCATGACTGGCGGCACCATCATCATCCCCATTGACATCAAGGTGCTTGCCACCACCATGTCAATGACGATAAACGGAATGTATAAAAGGAACCCAATTTGAAAAGCAGTTTTTAACTCGCTAATCATGAACGCTGGGATCAAGACCGATGTAGACACATCTTCCGGTCCATTAGGGCGCGGCGCCTCTGAAAGATTAACAAATAATGCCAAGTCGTTTTCACGAGTCTGCTTAAACATAAATTCCCGCATCGGCTCCATCGCTGCTTTGACGGCATCCTCTTGCCCCATTCCACCTGCTAAAAAAGGCTGCAGCGCGTTTTGATTCACTGCATCCAAGTAGGGGGACATCGTGAAAAACGTAAGAAACAGCGCCAATGCGACAAGCACCTGGTTGGGAGGCATTTGTTGAGTCGCTAGGGCGCTGCGCAAAAAAGAAAGCACGACGATAATCCGTGTAAAGGATGTCATCATAATCAAAATAGACGGAGCTAATGACAGCACAGTCAGGGTCAGTAAAATTTGTAGGCTTAGAGCCACTTCTTGAGGATTGGTCGCTTCATTAACGCCTATCGAAACATTCGGCGCCGGCACCAGCGGCGCCGCTTCCACGTCGGCACAAATTAATCCTATTATGCAAAACAGAACCATCCCGAAAAGCAGCAAGCCATGTTTCTTATAGTTCACTCCGCTACCTCTTTCTTACTTATTTTCGGGATTGATCAAACACACGCGGGAATTTGTTTTTCAGTGCATCTAAACGCTGCAACGAATTCGTCAGCATGTTGTTTAAAGGAATCTCACTAAATAATTCATCTTGTAACAACGCATCCTGCTGGGAACGAATACGGTCTATTTCTTGAGAATCGGTAATCTCCAGTAATAATTGGATTTGTTGGGAAGTAATCCCCAAAACCAAAATCCGCCCGCCTACTTCCACTACCTGGATTGCGCCTTGCTGTCCCAGCGGAATTACTTGCAATATCTGTTGCTTTCTGCCTCCATTCGCTCCCAAGTGCCCTAAGCGTCGTCCTAAAAAACGAGACGCCATATAAGCCAAAAGGAGCACTACCGCAAAGGTAAACAATAAAGAGAACACATAGGCAAAAGAAGAAAACCAAGAAATACCGCCGCTATTAGAAACTGGTTCTTGGTATTTTAAATACTCGTTTCCTGATTCTACAGCTAAAGCGGCCGTCTGCCAGACAGCCGCCGCCACTCCTACCGTTAATGCCGTCAGAAACCGTCCCATAATCTTATCCAATGACTTTGCGAACCGCTTCCAAAACACGATCCGGCTGGAACGGCTTAACAATGAAGTCCCGGGCGCCGCATTGAATGGCTTCAATAACCATAGCCTGCTGACCCATGGCGCTACACATGATCACCTTAGCATTTGCATCAATTTTTTTAATTTCCTTTACCGCCGTAATTCCATCCATTTCCGGCATAGTAATATCCATTGTAGTCAAGTCCGGTTTCAGTTCCTGAAATTTTTCTACTGCTTTTTGTCCGTTTTCCGCTTCACCGACTACCTCATACCCATTTTTAGAAAGAATATCCTTGATCATCATCCGCATGAACGCAGCGTCATCCACAATCAATACCCGTATTGCCATTGCCATCTCTCCTTATATCATTCTAGATTTTATTATTGCAAGCTACTGGCCCGTTCTATCGGGCTGACAATATCTGTTATGCGAACTCCAAAGTTTTCATCAATAACCACGACTTCCCCTTTGGCTAGCAATTTACCGTTTACTAAAACATCCACAGGTTCGCCAGCCAACTTATCCAGTTCCAAAACCGAGCCAGGACTCAACTCTAAAATTTCGCGAATCAATTTTTTAGTTCGTCCTAACTCCACCGTCACCTGCAACGGTACGTCCAAAATCAAACCAATATTCCCATCTACGCCCGCCATTGCGCCTGGCACAAGCGGTGAAAATTGTACTGCCTGCACTGGAACTTGAGGCTGTTGATAGCTAGGCTGCGGCGGTGCGTAATAGCCCTGCTGCGGAGGCATTGCCGCAGCAGGAGCTGGAGCGGCTGCGGCGGCCATAGGAGGAGCCGTCTGCGGCGCTGTTGGCGCAGCAGCTGGCTGCGCAGGAGCTGCCGGTACTGCCGCCTGTTGAGTTGCCATATCGCCCATAAGATTTTTGACCAGCGTCTTAGCTACCTCTACCGGCAAAATCTGCATAATTTCGCTGTCAATTAAGTCTTCCACTTCCATACGGAAAGCCACCCTCACCACGTTTTCCGTCGCAGTAAGCGCCGACGTCAACGGCTCATGCGTGGCAAAATGGATCAAGTTCGCTTTTGGCGGTGAAATATCAATTTTTTGTTTAAACATAGTCGACATCGAAGTAGCTACCGAACCCATCATTTGGTTCATAGCTTCTCCTACAGCGCTCATATATAATTCATTTAATTCCGTAGGAGGATTGGTGCCGTCATTGCCCATCATCAGATCCGCAATAATCAGGGCATCTGATTCTTTAATCGCCAACAAATTAGTCCCATGAACACCATGGGTATAGCCAACCTCCACTACAAGGAACGGCAACGGACAAGCATT
>NZ_JAQUZF010000083.1:0-12390 GCF_028691475.1 Anaeromusa sp. | reverse complement strand
CATGGCAGTCCATAGTGATTGCCTCCTCGTTGTTGATGGTTGTGTGAGAACTCCATTCTACCATACGAGGAAAAGTCACCATGGACTTTTTTCTTAAGTGTTCAACTTCATTTTACAATCAACCTTCGTTTTATAAATTCCGGTATATTAAAAAAGAACGCTTCCGCCATTCAGCCTAGCGAAAGCATTCTTTTCATCTCAGTCCAGATAGTCTTCCCGCACCGGCACGAAAACCTCGATTGCCACTGCATCCTCCAGAGTTTGCGCCGCATGCACCACATCCCCTGGAATGGCCCAGCTGTCACCTGGTTCCATTTCCTGTTTTTCACCGCCGATATCCAAAACAATACGTCCTGAAACCAAATAACCGATTTGCTCATGTGGATGGCTGTGCGCCGGCAGCTCCGCTCCCGCTTTTAGCTCAAATTGAGTCATCAAGCCTTTTTCTCCATGAGCCAATGTTTTTCGCCCCAACCCGGGCAACATTTCCTGCGTTGGTTTTGTATGCTTTACAATCACATTTCGCGCCCTCCCTCGGTTTACTCTAAAGCCACGGCTGACCCTTGCAACTCCAAAGACTTTCAAAAAAGAATTCTTCTTTTTTTGCTAAAAACCTTCTGTATACCTCATACCTGCTATTTTTCCATTTCCAGGCAGGATTAGAGATAAATTTACAGAATTTAAAAACATTACTTATTTTAGAAAAAAGGAGCTGTATTTTATGAAATTAAAAGTCAAATCATTTCTCTGTCTCGCCGCTGCGCTTTTTCTTTTCGGCGCCGCCACTTGCGCAGCCCAAAGCGCTATTCCCAAGGGCCTAACCGATTCCACACCAAACACGGCTGTCTTAACTGCCTACGACGACTGGTACGCCGCCGAAGCTAAGCCCAACGAAGCAAAAATTGCCAGCAAAACCATCTTCACTTCGCCTCGCTGCGTAGTCATGCTGCGTGACGGCGGCAAAGGAACCTTAGCCAAAAGCCACTTTCATTCCACAACCGATGAAATCGTCGTCGTCATGGGTGGCAGCGGCGAGCTCTTGATCAACGGCGAGTGGAAGCAGGTTAAAGCCGGCGATGTACATATCAATCCGCGCGGCAACATCCACGCAACCCGCGTGGCAGGCAGCGACGATCTGAAATTTGTTTCTATTTTCACCCCGGTTCTGCCTAGCGGCGGCGATGCCAACTTCCTCACCGACGGCAAAGCGCCGGTTATTCCTGTCGGTCTAAGCGATTCCAAGCCGACGACCGCAGTCTTAGCCAATTTTCAAGAATGGTACAAAGTCAACGCGAAACCGGAAGATCCCAAAATTGCCAGCCAAACCATTTTTACCTCGCCTCGCGTCGTAGTCATGCTGCGTGACGGCGGCAAAGGAACTTTGGCGAAAAGCCATTTCCATTCCACAACCGATGAAATCGTCATTGTCATGGGCGGCAGCGGCGAGCTTTTAATCAACGGCGAATGGAAACAAGTTAAAGCCGGCGACGTCCATGTCAATCCCCGCGGCAACGTGCATGCTACTCGTGTTGGAGCTGACGAAGACTTGCAGTTCGTCTCCATCTTCACGCCCGCTTTGCCTGCCGGCGGTGACGCCAACTTCCTGGAGTAACAAAAGCTCTAAAACAAGCCAGCTATTCTTGTTTGCACAAGAACAGCTGGCTCTTTTTTACTTTCACACCATTATTATCCAAACCCTCTTTCGTTCCCTCTGTCCACTCCGATCCTCTTGTTTAAACGCTTCCTTAATTCCCAGTACTTACGCGGCAAATGCCGCCCTGACCGGCTGTTGCCGCTATTCCCGACAATTCTTCCAGCGAAACGCCTTCACGCCGGCTAAGCACTTCCAAAAGCATAGGCAGATTGACGCCCGCAACTACGCGCAACCCTTCGCTTTGCACCGCCAAGACGGCGGCGACATTGCAGGGCGTGCCGCCGGCTAGGTCTGCCAGCAGCAACACCCCTGCTTCCTGTTGTACCGCTGCCACAGCCTGCCGCAGCTGTGCGGCAAAATCCTGCAAGGACACCCCTGTCGCCAACGGCGCAGCCGCGGTTTGCGCCGCAGGCCCCAGAATCATCTCTGCCGTAAATAAAAGTTCCCTGCACAGTCCGCCATGACTGGCAACTACCACTCCTATCAAGAAAACGCCTCCCCACAATACCTCATACTAAAATTTTGAAATATGCCCCGCCAAAGCCGATAACAAACATCAAGCCCAAAATCCAAAGCACCGACTTGCCTTTTTGCAGCAAATACCAAACCAGCAGCAACGTCAACAAACTCAATAACCCAGGCATAATGCTGTTCAGCATGGTCTGCAGCTTCACAGCTGTTTTACCTATTTCAAAAGTAATGCCTGTGCTTACAGGAATGCGGGTCGCCGCCAAAGCGCCAACGACAATCAAGCCCAACACGGTTAAACCTTCCGTAATCCGGCTGACTAAGTCGCCTTCCAGCATTTTCGCCAAGGCGTCCCGTCCCAGGCGATACCCCTGCATATAAAGAAAATAACCAATCCCCATGGTATAAGTTGTAAAGCAGAAGAAAAAGAAAAGCGGTCCCAGCACCGAACCCTGAGAGGCCATATCCACGGCAATGGCTAGCAAAATGGTTTTCACCAACCCTTGGGTTACCGTATCGCCTACGCCGGCTAACGGTCCCATCAAGCCGGTTTTCAGACTATTAATCGTCTCATCAGACAACTCCGCTCCGTTGGCTCGCTGTTCCTCCAGCGCCGCCATGATGCCCGGCACCACGGAACCAATATTGGGTTCTGTATTGAAAAACTGCAAATGCCGTTTAAGACCGGCGGCAATATCTGCCTTATCTTTATATAAGCGCGTCAGAATGGGAATCATTGCATGCGTAAAACCCAGCGCTTGCATCCGTTCATAGTTGTGGCAGGATTGGCAAAAGCTGTGCCAGCATAAGAACGATTTAACCAAATCCCCTTTGGTAAGAGCCACCTTCTCCTTAACGTCGTTTGCCACTTTTTTCTCCTCCAATCCCATATCGATAGGTCACATGCAAAAAGGCCAGCGCCGTACCGATGATGCTTACCGCTAAAATATCCAGCTTGCCATAGGCTGCCATAGCAAAGCCTAAAAACAAAAAGGGAAGCAAATATCCTCGGGAAAGATATTTCAAAAGCAAGCCTAAGCCTAGTGCTGACAGCAAGCCGCCTGTCACGCGCAGCCCGTCGACCACTTCCTTCGGCAAGGCCTCCAACAGCTGTTTCAAATAATCCCCGCCCACATAGATCGCTAAAAAGGTAGGAATGAAATACAGTACAAAGGGAACTATTTGGGAAGCCCCGATATTCATGAGAATAATCCCCCGGGTGTCTCCCTTCTCCGCATAACCGTCTGCTTTATGTACCCAAAGAGAATTCATAGTCAGCTTCGCCTGACGGATAAACAAGCCCAACAAGCCCAGGGCCACCGCAAAGGTAATCCCTGCACTCGGCGGCTGCCCGGAAATCATAGTCAGCGCCACCGCCAAATAGCCAGCCAGCGCTAAATCCGCCGGCAATGTCGCGCCTGTAGCAATATAGCCGATGTAGGCCATTTGAATCATCGCCCCAGTCTGCACTCCATAGGAAACATCCCCTAAAATAAGTCCCACCAGCAAGCCGCCCATCAGCGGCGCTCCCATATAGAGAGTCCAGCTCAGAGATAGCGAAAGAAGTCCTCCGGCCAGCCACGTCAACAGTCCGATCAATACCGCTTCTATAAACAAAGTTTTCGCCTCCTTATTCTTCTAACTCTATTTTCTGGTGTTTAACCAAAAAAACAATTTTTAACGCAGCGTCAATTTCTTGCGTACGCTCCCGACAATATCCCATCTGCTCATAAACATGCAAATTTTTCAGACTTTTTTCTCCTGTAAACAATTCAAAACGTCTCACCCTAGGAAACTTTTTTTCTAGCTCACACAGTAACCTTTTACCTAAGCCCTTATTTTGCAGTTCCGGTTTCACCATCAATTTTCCAACATAGCAAGTCTCTCCCCGCAAACGCCCGCGAACACTTCCCGCTAACATTCCTCCTACGACAGCCTTCAGCACTACTTGTTCATCCCATTCCACTATAAATTCTTTCAAGTTTTGGCGTAAGGGCTCAATATCCCATTTTCCGTATAACGCCGCTTCGCTTACATATGCCTCTTTTTGCAAAATCAAAATACTTTCAGCATCTGACTTATCCGCTATTTTTACAGAAACGTCTTCCTTATTTCCACTCATAACAGCGCCTCAGACAGCGATTTTCGCTCCGTTCCAGGCACTGTCTGCAGATATACTGCATGCCCCAACGACTCAATACGGCGCAGCTCTTCCACCTCGGTTTCCGTTAAATAGACGCTGGAAGACAGCTTATTGCGCCCTGCGGCCATGCCGGCGTTGCCCATGTTTATTTCTAAGGCTGCCCCGCGATATTGTTCCAGTATTTTGCGCGCATTTTCCGGATGCTTTACCACCACCATTACCTTTGCTTCCGCCTCCAGCTCCGCCAGCAATTCTTCCGCCTCCTCCACGGCGGCAATTTGCACATCGACCTGCGGCGGCACTGCCATCTTCACAATCGAACGCAACAGACTGTCTTGAGCTGTTGCATCATCCAAAACAAAGATTTCCTCTGCCTGCGTATGTCCCAGCCACGCTGTCACCACCTGCCCGTGCACTAAACGCTCGTCAATCCGAAACAAAACAATTCCACTCATCTTTATCAGCCTCCATTTTTTAAGTCAAAATAAAAAAGCCAATTCAATCCCCTGCGAAGGGGCGAATTGACTCGCGGTACCACCCTGATTTGAAAGGCTGCGCCTTTCCTTTTTCGGATACGGGCCTAAGCCGATATCCTAGCCTGTTAACGGCGGCGTCCGGTCTGGCCTACAGTCTCCTTCGGCAGACAGCTCCCGGGCCCATTCCACACGCTCTCAGCATCGGCCATCTCACCTCCGGTCGCCCGGCCGCCGATTCGCTGCACCTGAGAGTGCTGCATGTACTTTTCCCGTTCATTGCTTTTTCATGAAGCATTGTCAGCTCCATTTATATTCTCTTTATATTCTCTGTGTTACTCTGCGCGCACCGCTCACCGTTTCCCTTTCGCAATTCCAGGGATCTGTTGGCTTCGCGAGTGCACCGCCAGAAGAAGTAATTTTTCCGCCTGGCAAGTAAGAGTGACCGCAGGAATAGCGGCGCTCTTTCAAGGTTGCTCTGCCGCAGCCAGACGGAAAAAGAACGATTCTGGCGCGTGATACGAGCAAGTCAGCAGCTCCACAAAAAGAAAAACCATTCCACCCGAAAGGGGCGAAATGGTTCGCGGTACCACCCTAGTTTGAAAGGCTGCGCCTTTCCTTCTTTCAGATACAGGCTGCCGCCGATATCCTAGCTCGTTAACGGGAGCTCCCGGTCCAGCCTACTCTGATTTCGGTGGACGGCTCGCAGGCCCATTCCCTATGCCTTTTGGGCTGGTCATCCCACCTCCGGTTGCCCGGTCACCAGCCAGCTCGCTATGCCAAAAGCAGCATACGTACTCTTCCTGTTCTTCGCCAAATCATTCACTTGTTTTAGAGGTTAGTACACCTTGTTACAAAAGTCAAGAAGAAGTTGATGAATTCATGTCGTTTTCGACGTCCAGTCCCGCAAACTGCATGCCGTAGTAATGAGCGTACAAACCGTTTTTAGCCAAAAGTTCGCCGTGAGTTCCCCGTTCCTGGATGCGGCCCTCGTTGATGACAATGATTTCATCAGCATGCCGAATGGTACTCAAACGATGCGCGATAATCAAGGTTGTCCGTTCCTTCGCTAGTTGTTCCAGCGCTTTTTGAATATGACGCTCGCTCTCATTGTCCAAGGCCGAAGTGGCTTCATCCAAAATCAAAATGGCCGGATTTTTCAAAAACACCCGCGCAATGGAAATCCGCTGCTTCTGCCCGCCTGAAAGACGAACGCCCCGCTCTCCCACATACGTATCATAGCCGTTTTCCAGCGAATTAATAAATTCATGAATATTCGCCTGCTTAGCCGCGGCTACGACTTCGCTAGCTGTCGCATCCGGACGGCCATACAAAATATTGTCTCGAATCGTGCCTGCAAACAGATAGACGTCTTGCTGCACCAAGCCGATAGCGCTGCGCAAAGAAGCCAATTTCCAATCCCTCACGTCCTGACCGTCAATACGGATAGCCCCTTCGGTCACATCATAAAAGCGGGGCAAGAGCGAGCAAATTGTAGTTTTGCCGCCTCCGGACGGGCCCACCAACGCCACCGTACGCCCTGCTTCCACCGTAAAGTTTACCTGATGCAATACTGCCGGATTGTCTTCGTAGGCAAAGGAGACATTTTCATACTCCAAACGTCCCTGCACCTCGGCCATTTCCAAGGCCTGTTCCCGATCCACAATCTCTGGCCGCGTCTGCATTACCTCGGCAAAACGCCGAAAACCGGCATAGCCCTTCTGGAACTGCTCTGAAAAGAGGATCAGCACATCCAGAGGGTTGAGAAAAATCGCAATGTACAAGGCATATACAGCTAAATCAGTGGCCGCCAGTTGGCCTTGAGACACAAAATAGCTGCCGCTCACTAGAACCAGCACATATAGTACGCCTTCCAGCAAGCCATTACCGGCATGAAAGCGCCCCATCAGCTTGTAAACGCGTTCCTTGGAATCCAAAAACTCTTCATTGCTGCGGCGAAACTTCTCTCTTTCCAACTCTTCGTTGGCGAAAGACTTGATCACCCGGATGCCCGCAAGACTGTCCTGCACTTGAGAATTGACAGCCGCAATCCGCTGACGGTTCTCCATAAAAATAGCCTTCATTTTTTTGTTCTGATAGTAACTAAACCAAGTCATGCTTAGAGCCACCGCAAACAGCAGCAACGTCAGCGGCACATGGATAAACAGCAACAGCACAAAAGACCCCGCTAGTTTCAGGCAGGAAATAAAGATGTTTTCCGGCCCATGGTGAGCCAGCTCGGAAATATCAAACAGATCCGAAACCACTTTAGACATCATCTCACCGGTGTTATTGCGGTCATAGTAGGAAAAAGACAGGCGCTGAAACTGCTCGAATAAATCCTGCCGCATATCGCTTTCCATACGCGCCCCCATCACATGGCCCCAGGTCGTAATGTAATACTGGCAACCATAGCGCAACAGATACAATCCCAGCATGCCCGCACCAAGATAGCCAATGATGGCTACAAACTCTCCGGTCTGGGTCACCAAAAAATTTTTAGTCAAATAATTGAGCGCCTGAGGAAATACCAGGTCAATCATCGAAACCAGTACGGCGCAAACCATATCGGTGTAAAACAAACGTTTATACGGTTTATAGTAATGCAAAAATCCTTGAACAATTGACATCCAACACATCTCCGTTTAAATAAATATCTTGGTCTTACTTTATTTCCACACGATTACGCCCTTGCCGCTTAGCCTGATATAAGGCGGCATCCACCCGACGCAGCCAAGAATCCGCCTCTTCTTCGTGACGATACTCTGCAACGCCAAAACTCATGGACAAGGACGCGTCATAAGAATTTTCCTGCGCTTCTACTAATACACGCAGCTTTTCAGCCACTTGGGCCGCGCCCTTGCAATCTGTCTCCGGAAGTAAAAAAATAAATTCTTCCCCTCCCCAGCGGGCCACCGTATCTACTCGCCTTACTCCTTTGACTAAAACGCGACTCACCAAACATAACATCTCATCCCCTACGAGATGACCATATTGATCATTGACTTCTTTAAAATAATCTATATCTCCGAGAATAATAGACGCCGTCTTGCCAAAGCGCTGCAGTCGCCCCAGTTCTCTTTGCAACAGCTCATCGAACTTCCGCCGATTGCATAGCCCGGTCAGAGAATCTGTCGCTACGGCTGCCTCCAGTTTCGCTAGTGCATTAGTTAACTCTTTAGTCCGCTCCTGCACTAATTCTTCCAGTTTCTGCGTCCGTTCCTCCAGTTCTTGAAATGGAAACGCTTCTCCCGGGGCCAAATTCGCTTGAGCCTGAGATAAATGGAAATGACAAAGCAGCCAACGTTCATTTTGTTTTTTCCACACCGTAGTGCAGCGCAAATTTTCAAAAGAAACCGGTCCCAAAGCTACTGGCGCCACAAGCTTCAACCCCGCCATAACCAGCCCCATGTTTTCCGTTAGTACCTGCACATGAACATAGTCGCAGCAGTACTGTATCGAAGCAGGACACTGCGCTAACTCCCTAGTAAACAAAGCTTCCATGTCCGTCCGAGAAAAGCCTTGCTCATCTTCCCCTGTACCGTAACCGGTAAGATTAGAATGAAACATTTTCGCCATTTCTTGAAAGTCCCGTTTCGCCAGATAGACCTGCAGGTATTCCTCAAAGACCTTGCGAATTTCCATTTCCATCGTAAAATCACCGCATTTCCTTTGCATATGATTTTTACCTGTTTTACTTTACCCCCGACCATATAGGAAATTTGTCACCTTATGCGTATTTTCTTTTTTTATCAACAAAGAGTTTTAGCAAGAAGGGAGGATTCCCCAGCATTTCGCCAGAATATTATATCAACTGCCAAACTATACATTTTCCTTTTTTCAATACGCACAAGGAGGTGCCTTATGCCTCAGCCGCAAAAAAGCATGCATTTTTCTCTACGAATTATTGTTCTGGGCTTACTGGCATTTCTCCTTTTCAATAGCGCTAATTACTATTATTTATCGACTTCCTCCTATCAACGGCTCAGCGAGGAAAACAAGATTTATTCTGAAACAGTAGCGCTCAGTGTAGCTTCTTTTTTAGAAATGGCCTTTCGCCTCGGGAGTGAAATGTCACAAGATGCTGAAATCAAAAACAGTTCGCCACAAAAACAACAAAGCTATCTCCTAGACCGTTTTTCCCAACAGGGCTTATTCGAAAACCTTATTCTCCAACGCGTCCCGGACGGCGCCCAAACGGCTCGTGTGCGCGGCCTTGCCGCCACTCGCCCGGACCGTTGGTGGTTCCAACAAATGCTGCACGACCCCCAGCCTTTTATTAGTCCTTCTTTTTATTCCTTCAGCAACGACCAACAAAGCCCCGCCACGGTCATCGGCCTCTTTTTCCCTATTTTTCAAGACGACGCCTTGAGTGCTGTTTTGGCAGCTTTAATACGCGTTGACGGTTTGCAAGAAAAAGTTGGACAGTTTTATCGCAGCGACGGACGTTATGTTTATGTGCTGGACCAGGAAGGAACCGTCGTAGTTCACCCAGACTCTCAACAAACCAAAGAACACTATAATTACAAACTTGCGCAAAAGACGCTGGTAGCTCGCGACTCCGGAGGCCATGTTTTACTGGAAAACAATAATTATCAACTGATTTCCAGCGGCATTCCCCTTCCCGCCGGCTTGCAGGAAGCCGCCAAGTCAGCGCTCAACGGCGCCCAGGGAACCGTGGAATACAAAGCAGGAGACGGAGAAACTTTTTTCTGCACCTACGCCCCGATTCGCCTCCCCGGCTATTCCGCTTCCTGGGCCATTTTAACGGTCCAAGACAAAAATCTGGCCCTAGCGCCGCTCCGCAATACCGCTCTGGCTCACGGTTTACTCTCTTTCCTCATTTTTGCCGGCCTTTCCGCCTTGTTACTGCGTCAAAGCCGCGCCATTGATTTGGGGACCCAACAGCTTCGCCAAACAAATTGCGTTCTGCAAGAAGAAGTTTCGGAACGAATGCGCGCAGAGGTTGAGCTTACCGCCGCTAACGAAGAGCTGGTAGCCATGAATGAAGAGTTACTGGCTGTCACTGATGAGCTGCACCGAAATAATGACCAATTACATAGTGAAATTCGGAGCCGCGAGGAAAAAGAAACGCAATTACGGCTGCGCGAACGCCAGCATCAAGCAATGGTGCAACTATTAGCGGACAATACCGCCGCTTTGGATGCTCAGCTGCAAAGCATGCTGGATAGTGCGTTACAGCTAGCCGACGCCCAAGATGGACATATCGCCTTTTGGGAAGAAAAAACCATGCATGTACGCTATGCCAACGGCAGCCATAGCGCTTATTTAGGGGGAGCGCTACTTGAAAACGAAGGACTCTTCCCTCAGCTCCTCGCCACTAAAGAACTGCAATACACGGAAGATTACCAAGCTTTCTCCAACCGCATAAACCGCCCTCCCTGGAACCAACTCCGCACAGCCATCATGGTGCCGCTAACCTCCCACGAGCAGCTCATCGGCTGCTTAACATTGACCTGGCAAGATGCGATTCGACCTTTGGCTTTAGATGAACGAAACATGCTGCAGCAATACGCAGATCTGGTCGTACTGGCTTTGCAAGGAGCGCAACTGCAACAAAGCCTGCAGGCAGAGTTGACGCAACGCAAAGAGCTTCATGAAGAAATTAGCCGCATTGCTTTTCAGGACGCTCTTACAGGCCTGCAAAATCGCGCCAGTTTGATGGCTCGCCTCGAAGAAGAGCTTCGTCCGCAGCAGAATGCGCTGCGAAGCGGTTCCATTTTCTTCGTCGATTTGGACGATTTAAAAAGCATCAATGACAATTTCGGTCATTTCGCCGGCGATACTATTATTATTGCGTCCGGACAAAAATTATCAGAAACCCTCTCACGCTATAATGCATTCATCGCCCGCCTCGGCGGCGACGAATTCATCGCCCTTTTGCCTGGATGTGTCGATCCGACGGAATTAAGCCGCCTTGCCGATTTACTGGTACAAAATTTATGTCATGATTATCTTTTGTCCGCCACTACCGTTCGCATTTCCGGCAGCATAGGCATTGCGTCCTATCCTCGCGACGGCGCTTCAGTTGAAGAGCTCATCAAAAAAGCGGACAACGCCATGTACGCCGCCAAGGCGGCCGGTCGCAACTGCTGGCGTTTTTTTGAAGACGACATGTTGCGTGAAGCTCAAGAAAAACTACTTTTGACCAACAGCCTCCGACGCGCCCTGGAAAATGATGAATTATCGCTCGTTTTTCAGCCGCAGCTCTCCTTAGCAGACAATCGTCTAGCAGCTTTTGAAGCACTCTTACGTTGGCAAAGCCCTATCCACGGAAATGTTTCACCAGCTCGCTTTATTCCGCTTGCGGAGCAAAGCCAGCTTATCATTCCAATTGGCGCCTGGGTATTGCAACAAGCCTGCCGCTTTCTGCAAACGCTTTCTACTGCAGGCTACGAGCATATTCGCATCGCAGTCAATCTTTCCTCAAAACAATTAGCCGATGAGCAGATTGTCTCTACCGTCCAGAATGCCTTAAGAGAATCCGGTATTGCAGCACAGCAATTGGAGCTTGAGATTACCGAGAGCGCTTTATTAACAGCGCTTGACGAAAGCTGCGCCAAACTGCAGCAGTTGAAAAATTTAGGCGTCACCTTGGCCTTAGATGATTTCGGCACCGGCTACTCGTCAATCACGCATTTACGTCTTTTCCCCGTAGAGATTCTAAAAATAGACAAATCCTTTATTGACACCATCATTACCCAAGAAGACGACAGCCTCGTTAACTCGCTGATTCATTTTGCTCAAAGCCTAAAACTGCGAGTCGTCGCTGAAGGGGTAGAAACCCAGGAGCAGATGGACTATCTTCTCCATTATGGTTGCGATCTCATCCAAGGCTACTACTTCAGTCGTCCCGTCCCTGCCGAAGAAGCTCTGCTTTTGCTGAAAAAGCAAGCGCAACAACACACAACCTGACAGGAGGCGTATCCATGTTAGCGTATCGTTTCCGTTGCATCGCTCTAGCTCTTATCGTTCTGAGCTTATTGCTCTTCATAGGGTGCGCTTCCTTACCGCTAACCATTTCCGAAGATAAAAAAGTCCTCCGTCTGGGAACGGAAACTGACGCCACGTCGCACGAGAGCCGCGGCGCTCAAAAGTTAGCCGACTTGGTTCGAGAACGTTCAGGGGGCTCTCTGGAAATCCAGGTATATCCTAATGCTAAATTGGGCAGTATGCGAGACCGCAACGAAAATATGCGCATGGGCACCGTCGATATGGGCACTTCATCCGTAGGATTTTTAAGCACCTATGAACCGTTAACAGCTATTTTTGACACGCCTTATTTATACCAAAACAAAGCGCATGAGATGCGTGTTTTTGACGGCTCTATTGGGCGCGAAATAGATAAACGCCTCCAAGAAAGCGGCTTACGCGTACTTTGTTATTTTGACGCTGGCGCACGGCAAATTACGAACAACCGCAAACCGATTCGCACCGTTCAAGATCTGAAAGGACTGCGGCTGCGAGTGCCCCAAAGCCAAGCCAGCATAGAAGGACTAAAAACTTTAGGCGCAACCCCCACCCCTCTCCCCTTTAGCGAAACCTATGATATTTTGCGGCAGCAAGTCCTTGACGGCCAAGAAAATCCCATTTCCTTGGTCTTTCACAATAAACTTTACGAAGTACAAAAA
>NZ_JAQUZF010000082.1:0-12436 GCF_028691475.1 Anaeromusa sp. | reverse complement strand
CGAAGTGAAGAAGAAGTCTTCAAAAAAGCTTTCTGCTTTCATCGAAAAGCAACTATACAACTGGATGGCGGCCTTGCCCAATTACATCAAGGCTTATTTCCCAATTTCCTGCTGCGAAAGTTGAGTTCTTAAGTTTTCCTGGCATTTCCTATCGGCATCCGGAGTTATACTGTCAGCATCTATTGAGTCAGGTGTTGGGTGGCGGCGTCAGCTCCCGCTTATTTCAACGCATTCGCGAAGAAAAAGGCTTGGCCTATTCGGTCTATTCTTCCGGCAGCAGTTACAGCGATACAGGCTTGTTGAGCATTTACGCCAGCACGCGGCCGGCAAATCTAGCCGAGGTGTGGCGTTTGGCTAAGGATATTGTGCAGGAAATGGCGCAAAAAGGCTTGAGCGAGGGTGAGCTGCACCGTGCGAAAGAGCAGTTGAAGGGCTCTATTTTTCTTGGCTTGGAGAGCTCTGGCAGCCGTATGTCGCGCTTGGGACGTCTGGAGATTTCCTTGGGGAGACATGTACCGCTAGAGGAAGTACTTGCCAAGATTGAAGCGGTTACGGTGGAAAAAATGAAAGAAAATGCTGCGGCTTGGCTGGATTGGCGTCAGTCTAGCTTGACGGTGCTGGGTCCATTGCAGGGGCTTGAGGACAGGGCATTTTTATATGCAGATCGGAGCGAGGAGGAAATGGCGTGAGAAACCGGGGGTTTGAAGTGGTTTCGGCTTACAAGAAGGAAGATATTGCTTTGCCGCAGCGCAAAACACAGGGGAGCGCCGGCTATGACTTGGCCGCCGCGACGACCACGATCATTGCGCCTGGCGAAGTAGTTTTGGTGCCGACAGGCTTGAAGGCGTATATGGCGGCTGGCGAATATTTGGGGCTGCATATACGTTCCGGATTGGCGACAAAGCAGAAGCTTTGCCTTGTAAACGGACAAGGCATTGTCGATGCAGACTATTATAACAATCCGGATAATGAAGGCCATATTTTACTGGCGTTGTTGAATATGGGCAGCACTGAAGCGGTCCTGCAAAAAGGAGAACGGGTAGCGCAGGGGATTTTTTACAACTATCTTCTTTGTGACGACGATCAAGCTGCGGCGCAGACACGCCAGGGCGGTTTTGGCAGCACTGGAGAAAAATAGTTGACATAGCTTGCGTTTATATTATACAATAGACAAAAGTTTATATTGTGGATGAATAGAGGTGCGAAAAACAAAAGTACTTCCGGGGAGATCGGGCATTGCAGATCCGGAGGGAAAGGGTTTTTCGCCGAAGTGGCTGACGCGCCCCGCGGCAGCTGCTGGTTTCGGGCTGAATAAGTACGGAACTGTCATCGGGTTTCCGGTGGAGAGCTAGCTCATCAAGGTAGATGCGAAGTATTTTGCATCCTAAAACCTTGCTCCATGTTTGCATGGCGGTTGGTGAGAAGTTTTCTTCTTACTGGCCGCTTGTTTTTTTATTACGAGAATTTTAGGTGAATAATAGGGAGGTATTATTGTGATTCGAGTAGCTGTATGTGGAGCTTATGGGAAAATGGGCCGTGAAGTTTTGAAGGCGGTTTTGGCGGCAGAAGATTTAGAACTGGTGGGAGCTGCGGACCCTAATGCGCCGGCTGGCGCGGATGTTGGTCTTTTAGCCGGAGAAGGCCCTATTGGCTTGCCGGTGGATCGGGAACTGGCGGTGATGCTCAGAGAGCGGAAACCGGAGGTGGTTGTGGAATTTACCAGCCCTGCGGTGGTGATGAATAATTTGCGGGTATTGCTGCAAAACAAGGTATGTCCGGTAGTGGGGACAACAGGTTTGTCCAAAGAGGATTTGGCGGAATTGACGGCCTTAAGCCAGGAAAAAAATACGCCAGTCTTTATTGCTCCGAACTTTGCTATTGGCGCCGTGCTGATGATGAAAATGGCTAAAGCTGCAGCTAAATATTTGCCTCATGTGGAAATTATTGAGATGCATCATGATCAGAAGCTGGACGCGCCGTCTGGAACGGCCTTGCGTACGGCGCAGCTGATTAAAGAGGTTAGAGAGTCCTTGCCGCAGGGACATCCGAATGAAAAAGAGCTCATCCCTGGGGCCAGAGGATCTGAGTTCGACGGCATGCGCATTCATAGCGTCCGTCTCCCCGGTTACGTGGCGCATCAAGAAGTTATTTTCGGCGGTTTGGGACAGACTTTGAGCATTCGTCATGATTCGATTTCGCGTGAATCCTTTATGCCTGGCGTGGTATTTGCCTGCCGCAAGGTGCAAAACCTACAGGGAGTAGTGGTTGGCTTGGAGCACATTCTGGATTAAGAAGTGAAAATCTAAAAACCTTGAAATAAGGAAAGGGGATTGCTAACGTGAAAAAGTACAATGTGGCGATTTTAGGAGCTACCGGAGCGGTTGGGCAGGAATTTCTACGGTTGATTGAGGAACGCAAATTTCCTTTTGCAGAATTGAAGCTGCTGGCCTCTAAACGTTCGGCAGGCAAGCAAATTGACTTTATGGGCAAGACCTATACGGTAGAGGAGGCTACGCCGGAGTCCTTTGAAGGCGTGCAAATCGCTCTTTTCGCCGGCGGCTCCATCAGTAAAACGCTGGCGCCGGAAGCGGTCAAACGCGGCGCAGTTGTCATTGATAACTCCAGCGCTTTCCGCATGGACCCGGAAGTGCCCTTGGTGGTACCGGAGGTAAATCCCCAGGCGATTAGCGCTCATAAAGGCATTATCGCCAATCCGAACTGCTCGACCATTATTATGGTCATGGCGCTGAAGCCTATTTATGATTTGGCGAAAATCAAACGCATTGTAGTTTCCACGTATCAAGCAGTGTCCGGGGCAGGCAAAGAAGCTATTGATGAATTGAACGATCAGGTGAAAGCCAGTTTGGAAGGCCGCGAGATGGTAGCGAATATTTTGCCTAGCGCCAGTTTAGACAAGCATTATCCCATTGCCTTTAATTTGATTCCTCATATTGACGTATTTGTGGAAGACGACTACACCAAAGAAGAAATGAAAATGGTCCACGAAACCCACAAAATTTTGGGTGACTACACGATTGGTATTTCTCCTACAACGGTGCGCGTCCCGGTATACCGCAGCCACTCCGAATCAATTAATTTGGAGTTTGAAGGGCCTGTGTCGGTCGATGAAGTGCGTAAAGCGCTGGCTGCGTTCCCTGGCGTTATTGTGCAGGATGATCCGGCAAACATGGAGTATCCGATGCCTTTATATACCTCTAATGAAAATGAGGTGCGCGTTGGTCGTATTCGCCCGGACCGTTCGGTAGAGCACGGCCTTAATCTGTGGGTTGTGGGAGATCAGATTCGCAAGGGCGCCGCTTTAAATGCGCTGCAAATTGCCGAATATATGGTCGCCAAAGATATGTTTTAAGCAAAAGGAGTGTAGGAATTTATTATGCGGATTATCATACAAAAATTTGGCGGTACTTCGGTGGCGACGGCGGAATCCAGACAACAAGTGGTGCGCAAAGTGCAGCAAGCCCTCGAAAAAGGCTATGCGCCGATAGTCGTCGTATCCGCCATGGGGCGCAAGGGCGCGCCTTATGCAACCGATACGCTGATTGCGCTGGCTAAGGATGTATATGCCGAGGTAGCGCCTCGGGAACTAGATCAGATCATGCATTGCGGCGAGTTGATTTCCTCCATTGTGATGACAAGCACGCTGCAGGCGGCGGGGGTTCCGGCGAAAGCCCTTACTGGCGGACAGGCGGGCATGGTGACAAATGAGGATTTTTGTAACGCTCATATCTTAAAAGTGGACACCTGCAGGCTGCGTCGTGAGCTGGAAGCTGGCTTTGTGCCGGTGGTGTGCGGTTTTCAGGGCATGAGCGCTAATGGTGAAATCACCACCATTGGTCGCGGCGGCAGTGATACCAGCGCGGCTGCCTTTGGCGCGGCGTTGGATGCAGAGCTGGTAGAAATTTATACTGATGTCGACGGCATTATGACCGCAGACCCAAGGATTGTTAAGCAGGCTAAAATGCTGGAATGCATTAGCTATGAAGAGGTCTGTCAGCTGGCGCATCAAGGGGCGAAGGTCATTCATCCCCGCGCGGTGGAACTGGTTATGCCCAAGAACATTCCGATGGTGATCAAATCGACTTTCTCCGATAATCCGGGGACCCTGATTACCCATGTCACCCAAGAATGCACCGATGGAGTAGCTCTTTCTGACCGGGTAGCCAGCGGCGTGACGTATTTGGCTCATATTGCTCACGTAAAGGTAGCCATGGATGCAGCGCAGACTGGAACGGCCAGCAAGACGGTATTCCAAGCGATGGCGCAGCATGGCATCAGCGTAGATCTGATCAATGTTCATCCCGGACAAATTATGTTTACCGTTGCTGATGCGATGAGGGAGAAGGCGCAAGGATATCTGCAGGAGCTTGGTTTGCAGGTAGAAACGCGCGAGGACTGCGCCATGGTTTCCGTAGTCGGCGGCGGCATGGGAGAAGTGCCTGGCGTAATGGCTTCTTTCGTAGAGGCGTTAGCTGAAAATGACATTATGATTTTGCAAACGGTTGATTCGCAAACCTCCATTTCCGTGTTGGTACAAGGAACGCAAATGGTGGAAGCTGTAACCGCTTTGCATGAAAAATTTGCCTTAGCGGACTGAAGTGGAGGAACAGAGCATGAGGACCTTCGGACATGTACTGACGGCGATGATTACTCCTTTTCATGAAGATGGCGCAGTAGATTATAAAGCGGCGGCGAAAATCGCAAAGCATCTTATCTCTCATGGTTCGGACGGCTTGGTTGTCGCAGGCAGCACGGGAGAAGCGGCTACAATGACGCTGGACGAAAAGCTGCGCTTGTTTGAAGCGGTCTTAGAGGCGGTGGGGGATCGGGCTACCATTATTGGAGGCACAGGTTCCAATGACACGAAAGCCTCTATTGCAGCAACCCAGGCGGCGGAAAAAGTAGGCATTCACGGTGCGATGGCGGTCGTGCCTTACTACAATAAGCCGCCTCAAGAAGGCATGTACCAGCATTTTAAGGCGATTGCGGAAAATACTTCTTTGCCTTTAGTGCTGTACAATGTTCCTGGGCGCACTGGCTCTAATCTTATGCCGGCTACGGTGGCTCGGCTGGCTAAACTTTCCAATGTAGCGGCCTTGAAGGAAGCAAGCGGCAATCTGGAGCAGATTGCAGAAGTGGTGCGGCAAACGCCGGAGGATTTTTTGGTGTACAGCGGCGATGACAGCCTGACCTTGCCGGTGCTGTCTGTTGGCGGCTGTGGAATTATCAGCGTGGCCGCGCACCTAGTTGGTGAGCGGATGCAAGAAATGATTGCCGCCTTTTATGCGGGGAACAAGGAAGAGGCGATGCGGATTCATGGTGAACTGCTGCCAATTTTTCGACTGATGTTTATTACGACCAACCCGATTCCGGTGAAAACGGCCGTCAATTTGCTGGGCTTGCCGGGCGGACAGTTTCGACTGCCTATGGTGGAACCGAGTGAAGCGGAACTGCTGCATATTCGTCAGGGTTTGACGGCAGTGGGGTTGCTTGGTTAAGTCGTTCAAGGAAGGAAGTACTACGTGGAGTTTGTAGCCATTGATTTTGAAACTGCGAATCGAGATGCATCTAGCGCCTGCGCCTTGGGCCTGGCGATTGTCAAGGGCGGAAAAATAACAGCTAAGCATCATTGGCTGATTCGGCCGCCGCAGGACTATTTCCGTGCTGATTTTACGGACATCCACGGTATAACCGCAGCGGCGGTTCGGAATTGTCCAAGCTTTAAGGAGATTTGGCCGGAAGTGAAGCCTTTTTTGGAAGGGGCTTGCTTGGCGGCGCATAACGCTCGTTTTGACCGCTCTGTGCTGCAAGCCTCGTTGGAACACTATGGCTTGGCGCTGCCTGCGAAGAGTTTCTTTGTGTGCACCTTGGAATTATCCAGGCATACATGGAAACTGCCTAAAAACAACCTGGCTGCTGTGGCAAACTATTTGGATTTGCCGCTGCAGCATCATCAAGCGGAGAGCGATGCTCTGGCTTGCGCCGGCATTCTTTTGCGTGCGGCTGATTATTGGCAATGTACGTCGATTGAAGGCTTAATTGATAAAACCGGTCTGCGGCGCATCCTTTAAAAAATGTTACAAAAATGTCCTGGCTTTTGCGGTCAGGACATTTTTGGCGCCATAGTTGAATCAGCGGAAGAATTCCGTTATAATGGAAAAGACTAGAAGGAACGGCTGCTTTATTGCTCTTCTCGTGATGAACGGCGTGTATCCATTTATAGAATAGGAGGTGTATCTTTTTTTGGCCAAACAAAAATTGCAAATTATTCCCTTGGGCGGCTTGGGGGAAATTGGCAAGAATATGACAGTAATTCGTTTCGGAGACGATATTGTTGTGATCGATTGCGGGCTTATGTTTCCTGACGATGATATGCTCGGCATTGATCTTGTCATTCCCGATATTAGCTATCTGCAGGAAAACCGCAACCTTGTGCGCGCCATTATCTTGACTCATGGCCATGAGGATCATATCGGCGCCCTGCCCTATGTACTCAAGGAACTTAATGTCCCGGTGTACGGAACCCGGCTGACATTGGGGATTTTAGAAGGACGTTTGCAAGAAATGCATGTGTCTGCAGCGTCGCTCGTGCCGGTAAAACCCCGCGAACAGATTCAAGTGGGGCCATTTAAAATCGGCTTCTTTAGTATGTGCCACAGCATTGCGGATGCAGTGGGCATTTCCATCAAAACTCCTGTGGGTACCATTGTGCATAGCGGGGATTTTAAGTTTGATCAGACTCCTGTTGATGGCAATGTGGCCGACCTTCATCGCTTAGCAGAGTTGGGAGATCAAGGAGTCTTGGTTTTGCTGGCGGACAGTACCAATGCGGAGCGCCCCGGCCATACGTTGAGCGAACGTACGGTGGGCCTTGCCTTTGAGGAAGAGTTCCGTAGCGCTAAGGGGCGTATCCTAATTGCTACTTTTTCCTCGAATGTACATCGGATTCAGCAGGCCATAGATACAGCTGCTAAGTATCGGCGCAAAGTGGCGATACTTGGCCGGAGCATGATGAATGTTGTCAATATCGCCATTGAACTGGGGTATTTGCATATTCCAGAGAATGTGCTGATTGACATTGATGAGATCAATAACTATCCGGCAGCGGATCTTGTTGTTATTACAACCGGCAGTCAGGGGGAACCGATGTCCGCTTTGACGCGTATGGCCAGTAATGACCATCGGCAAGTGGATATTGTTCCTGGAGATACGGTTGTCATTTCGGCTACGCCCATTCCTGGTAATGAAAAACTGGTTTCCCGCACCATCGACTTGCTGTTTCGGCAAGGCGCCAAAGTGGTATATGAACGCACATCCGGTATCCATGTGTCAGGACATGCCAGCAGAGAAGAATTGAAACTGCTGCATAATTTGATTCGTCCTAAATTTTTTGTGCCTGTGCATGGCGAATATCGGCATCTTATTAAGCATGCGCAGTTGGCTCAGGAGATGGGCATGCCCAAAGAACGCATTTTTGTCGCAGAAAATGGCCAAGTATTGGAATTTGGCCCAGATCGCGGCGTGATGGCCGGAAAAGTAACGGCGGGGAAAGTAATGGTAGACGGCTTGGGAGTAGGCGATGTCGGCAATATTGTATTGCGGGATCGTCGACAGCTCTCTCAGGACGGTATTTTGATTGTGGTGATTACCATTGATAAGCAATCGGGTATGGTTGTTGCCGGTCCGGATATTGTTTCCCGCGGTTTTGTGTATGTCCGGGAGTCGGAAGCTTTAATGGAGACGGCTCGGGAAAAAGTATTGCAGGCTTTAGAACGTTGCGATATGACAGGCGGAACGGAATGGGCAACCATTAAGTCGACTGTCAGAGATTCTATTGGCAAGTTTCTTTATGAAAAAACGCGCCGTCGTCCTATGATTTTACCCCTCATTATGGAGGTATAATGAAGAAGGAACCTTGGCATGCATTCTCCTTGCGGGGTGTGTCAAGGTTTCCTATTTTTCTAGGTAAAGGAGAGAATGCCTTGAGCCGTTTTGCAGAGTCCTTAGCAGAAAAACGATTTATCTTTTTGGCCATTCTTGTAACTTTAGTCCTTTGCGCCTTGGCGGTTGTGTCCTTATTTCACACTTTTCAAGGCTAAGCTGACTGTACGAACAGGAAAAAAATTTCTTGTGTAGAATTGTACGATGGTAGAGGTGAGTATGTTGCGTAAATTGTTGTCCGGGGTGCCAAAGGAAATGCGGTATGAAATTTGGGGCATCCTGTTGGTTGCAATCGCAGGCATAGCTCTTTGTGCTTTAGCGGGGCTCAATGTGGGGTCTCTTGGTCAAGCCTTGAAAAAGGTGCAGACCTATCTTTTCGGTTTGGGCGCGTTTGTTCCCCCTCTTTTAGTAGCAGTAATAGGCGCCAGATATATCTGGTTGCGGGTGGAAGCCGGCTTTACTCTGCGGTTTGTGGGCTTTATCGCATCCTATTGGCTGCTTTTAATGCTGGTGCACCATCTGTTGATTCAGCCGGGGCGGGAGATTTTACCGGAAAGTCTGACTGAAGGCGGCGGACTTTTAGGGGGCATGGCCTTATTTTTATTACGTAAGTTTGTAGGCGTCGATGGCGCTGTAATTTTAATTATAGCTGTGCTTTTGTGTACGATTATGGTGACGACGACATGGTCTTTAGGCAAGACCATGCATGTGGCTAAGGATAAAGTAGATACGGGACTGCAGGAAGCAAGGGAAAAAGTAGCGGCTACTTACGAAAAAGCGCAGCAGAGAGTTGCTTTATATAATCAGGAACGAGATGCGCGCTTTGCTTCGGAACACGCAGTTCTTACCGATCCGGCAGAAAAATCCGCGGAAAAGCCTTCCGTACCTGCTTTCCAAGAGGAACGCAACGAAGAAAAACCGGTGCGGACGACGGTTCGGGTACGCAAAGAACCGGAGCCTTTCGTCAGTGGCGCAGAGGCAACGCCGCTGGAGTTGTTTACGCCGCGCGAGGTGTCTCCCCATGGCTATCAACTGCCGCCATTGGATTTGATTCGCAAACCGCGCGCTGCGACGAGTGCTAACAGCCAAAAGGAAATGAAGGAAAATGCTAAAATTCTTGAAGAGACCATGGCTGATTTTAATGTGGCGGCGCGTATTGTAGAGATTACTCAAGGGCCTGCGGTTACTCGCTATGAAATAGAGCCTGCGCCGGGAGTAAAGGTAAGTAAAATCGTTTCTTTGGCAGATGATATTGCCTTGAAGCTGGCTGCCACAGGCGTTCGTATCGAAGCGCCCATTCCCGGCAAAGCCGCCGTTGGTATTGAAGTTCCCAACCGTCAGGTAACGGGCGTAGCTTTTTGTGAAGTTGTTGAAAGTACGTCCTTTCAAAAAGCGGCGTCCTTGTTGACCGTCGGTTTAGGCAAAGATATTGCCGGTCAGATTATTTTGGCTGATTTAGGGAAAATGCCCCACTTGTTGGTGGCAGGAGCTACCGGTTCCGGGAAAAGCGTCTGCATTAACACGATGATTGCCAGTTTGCTTTTTCGAGTGCGACCAGAAGAAGTAAAGTTAATTTTGGTAGATCCGAAATTTGTGGAGCTGTCAAAATACAACGGCATTCCGCATTTGCTGGTGCCGGTAGTAACGGATGCGAAAAAGGCCACAGCCGCTCTTAACTGGGCAGTCCAGGAAATGGAACGCCGTTACGCCGTTTTGGCAACGGCGCGTGTGAGGGATTTGGCGTCTTATAATGCCGGCGTCGAGGAAGACAAAAGGCTGCCCTATATTGTAATTATTATTGACGAATTGGCTGATTTGATGATGGCATCGCCAGTGGATGTAGAGGATGCCATTTGCCGTTTGGCGCAAAAAGCCCGTGCAGCGGGACTGCATCTTATTTTGGCGACGCAGCGTCCTTCAGTGGATGTAATCACTGGGACGATTAAGGCGAATATTCCTTCGCGAATTTCCTTTTCCGTATCTTCACAGATTGATTCGCGGACTATTTTGGACATGCCGGGAGCGGAAAAACTGCTTGGCCGAGGCGACATGCTGCTGTATCCTGTAGGAATGGCAAAACCGCAGCGAGTGCAAGGCGCTTTTCTTGGCGACGACGATATTGAAAAGGTCCTTGACTTTGTCCGGTCACAGCAAGAGGAAGAACCGGAATATAATGAAGAAGTGACCGCTAGCGCCGAAACGTCAGGCGGCATGTCCGCGGATTTGCAGCACGATGAACTATTGCCGGAAGCGGTTCGCTTGGTTTTGGAAACTGGTACGGCGTCGGCGTCCATGCTGCAGCGCAAACTGCGCGTAGGTCATAGCCGCGCGGGCCGGTTAATGGATATGATGGAAGAAATGCGGATTGTCGGCCCTAATATGGGGAGCCGGCCCAGAGATATTCTTATGACCTATGAACAGGCTAAGGAAATGCTGTCAGGAGATACCGCATAAAAACTGACAAGGATTTGAGATGTGGTGATGAATTTGCATGAAACAATCTCGGTAAAGGACTCTTTAGCACTGGAGCAGGTTCTGTTTATTGATATGCGCACTCCTGCTGAATTTTCTAAAGGCCACATTCCGGGGGCTTATAACTTGCCGTTATTTGAAAACGAAGAACGGGCGGAAATCGGCACTTTGTATAAACAAGTAGGACCGGAGACCGCGAAAAGTCGAGGACTAGATATTGTGGCGCCCCGGCTTCCCGGCTTGGTACGAACCATCAGCGAATATGCCTCCTTGGGCAAAGAAATTGTCATTTATTGTTGGCGCGGCGGCATGCGATCAGGATCGGTCGTGTCTGTGCTGGCTATGATGGGGATTCGTACGCGTCAGTTGCAGGGAGGCTACAAGGCTTATCGCAATTATGTCTTAGAGCGTCTGCAAGGTTTTACTGTTCAAGCTAAGGCCGTTGTTTTATGCGGTTCTACTGGTACTGGGAAAACACAGCTGCTGTACCATTTGGCGCGGTTAGGCGTGCCTGTGCTGGACTTAGAGCGCTTGGCCAATCACCGGGGTTCTGTTTTTGGCCATGTGGGACTGGGCGGCTGCTGCACGGCGCAAAGCTTTGACTCGCTTTTGCTGGCGGAGCTGGAGCGAGTGAACCAAGGCGATTATTTTGTGGTGGAGTGCGAAAGCAAGCGAATAGGCAATTTGTATTTGCCGGAATGTCTTTATGAAGCGATGCAGGCGGGATATAAAGTCCTGGTAAAGACGCCCCTTGCCTTGCGGGTAAGCCGTCTATGCGAGGAATATGTGCAAGAAGACAGCGCAGCATCTGTAAAAGCTTTGATTGCCAGTATGCAACGGTTGCAGAAGCAGTGTGGCCAACGGAAAATTGCGGAATGGACGGAGCAATTGGAACAAGGAGATTTTCCCAACGTTATTGAAACTTTGCTCAAAGAGTATTATGATCCTATATATGGCTATGAAAAGGCAGAGTTAGACGAGTATGCGTTTTGTGTGGATGCAAGTGATTTTGAAGCTGCAGCAGCAACGTTGACAGCTCATTTAGAAACACTGAGGAGGTAACAGCACAATGGCAACGGTAGGTCAGCAACTTTCTGCAGCAAGGGAACAGAGGGGATATTCGATTACCGACGTGGAAAAAGGCACGAGCATTCGTGCTCTTTATATTCAAGCCATTGAGGCTGGCGACTATGAAGTGGTGCCCGGAGAAGTGTATTTAAAAGGTTTTATTCGCAACTATGCTACTTTTGTTGGCTTGGATGGTTCGGTCATGGTAGAATTATACAAGCAAGAACAGCAGATTACGGTTTCTCAGGAACCAGTGGAAGCCAAGACGCAAGCAGAGCCTGTTCAAGAGAAGAACGGCTCAGTCTCGCCGCTGAGGGAGAATGCTTCTTTTCCAGCCCCGGTTCGTGCCGAAAAGTCTTTTGGCTGGGCGGCAGGGTTGGCAGTGGCAGTGGTTTTAGTGGCGGGATATTGGTGGTGGTCGGGAACCTCTGCGCCGGCAGCCGGCGGTGCGCAGCCGTCTGCAGTTTCGAAGCCTGCGATGGCTGGAGGTGCGTCCCATGCAACAGCCAGCAGCGCAGCTAATACACCGGTAAAACAGGATGGCGTTCATCTGCAGGCCTTATTCCAAGCGGATTGTTGGGTTGATGTTTCTGTGGACGGCAAAAAGATTTTTAATGGTACGGCGCAAAAAGGGCAGACGCTGCGCTGGGATGCAACTAAAACGGTCCACTTGACCTTGGGAAATGCCGGTGCGGTCCAATTGACTTTCAACGGTTCGCCGCAGGCCGCCTTAGGCAAAGCGGGGGAAGTCGTGGAATACGAGTTTACATCGCAGGGGCCGGTTAAAAAATAGCAAGATGTTTTCGTGTTGAAAAGAAATAGAGGCTAAAATGGAAAAAAACTTTCTTCCTGTTTGTCGTGCCGATATGGAAGCGCGCGGCTGGGATTATGTAGATTTTTTATTTATCAGTGGCGATGCCTATGTAGATCATCCCAG
>NZ_JAQUZF010000081.1:0-12453 GCF_028691475.1 Anaeromusa sp. | reverse complement strand
GGCATCGGCATCTGCGCCGCCTGCGCCAGCTTGGACACGGAATGAACCAAGCCAGGGGCATCCTGCATGGTCACGGGCTGCGCGCCATACATTTTCAACACAATTTTATCGCTATACCAGTAGCTGAAAAAGTTCATACCCATCGAGATGAGAAACATCAGCATCATGCCGCCATTACCGCCAACGGCCTTGCCCATGAACATCAAAATCCCGGTCAGTCCCGCCAACAAAAGAGTGGTTTTAAACATAACCATTCTACGCTCCTTTTTCATCATTTAAGAAATTATATCGTTCTATTTCAGATCTTCTTTTTTTATGGGCACAGGCACCGTCTGCGGCTGCCGCAGATAATGCATACCAAAGGCGCTCCCGAAAACAACCGCCATGAGCGCGAAGAAGACGCCGTGTTCCATTTCGTAGCCAGCAGAGGAAGCCATCATTTTAGCGCCAATCACGCCAATCAAGACATACGCCGTACCCTCCAGCTCCGGATAGCGGTCAATGAGGGTAATAAAGAACTGCGCCACGCCGCGCATCATCAACACACCCAAAATGCCTCCCAAGTACAGCACCCAAACCTGGTCGCTGACGCCGAAAGCCGCCAGTACGCTGTCAACGGAAAAGGCGATATCCATAACCTCTACAGCTACCACAGTACGCCAAAACCCAAAGCCCGCACAGCCGTCTGCGCTGGCTTCTTCGCCTTGCTTACGTTTCTTCCAAAAAAACGCTCCTGCTAAATATAACAAGTAGATCGCACCGATGAGTTTCACCCACCAGATTTTGATTAACACCGTTCCCAGGGCAATCGCCACAAAGCGAAAGGCGTACGAGCCAAGTATACCATAAAAAAGAGCCTTTTTGCGCTGCTCTTCCGGCAAATGCTTGACCATCATCGCCAACACCAACGCATTATCCGCCGACAACAACCCTTCTAATAAAACCAACGTCCCGATAATGCCCCAGTTGACCGGATTGGTCACTGCTTGCAACAAGGCCTCCAGCGAAAATAACATTCCAACGCTTTGCCATACAGCTTCCATTGCGCATTATCTCCTTTCTGAATTTCTATAAATAGAATATCATGTAGTTTTTAAAACCACAAGTGTTTTTTATTAAAACTATGTTAATTGTTTTTAAGAAGCGTCTATCTTCGTCTAGGGCTGCATTGACTCCTTGTTTTGAAAACCATATACTAAAAGATATAGAGCACGATGGAGGATCACTGCTATGCAAACATTACAAGAACGCCTTACGCGCTTACTGGAATGCCCTGAGACAACTTCTCAGTCTCTGCCGGATTTGGGGCTGTATATGGACCAGCTTTTATCATTGGTCAACCGTCAGGCTACCAGCAACGATGACCTGTTAACACGTACCATGGTCAATAATTACACCAAAGATGGGGTTTTAGCCCGCAGCCAGCAGAAAAAATACCACCGCTACCATATTTTGCTGCTCCTTATGCTGAGCAAGCTCAAGCAAGTCCTTTCCATCCAGGAAATCAAGGCTCTTTTCAACCCTGTGCTGCGCAATATTGACTCCCCCCACGATGACATTCTGCCGCTGGAAGAGGTATATGATCTTTTCACCGAGTTGAAAGCTGCCGACTTGCAGGCCTTCTGCGACGAAGCTCAGGCCAGCAGCCTGCGCCTGACGGAGCGGCTGACGCACATCGAAGATGACGAGTCCAAGCTGGCGCTAGAACGCTTTTTGACGGTGCTGCTTTTAGCCGCGCAGGCGGAGTTTGCCCGCCGCGCCGCCAAAGAGCTGATTGCGGATTATTTCATGGAGAAACCGGAGAGCGGAGTTGAACAGGAGTAAAGGGAGTAGATGGAGGGCTATGGGCTTTGTATTTAATCCCACCGCCGCTGCGGCGGCACCTCCCTTTAACAAGGGAGGCAGCGGTTTTGGCCTTCGTCTATCAAGAATGTTGTGGTTAAAAGTCCCCCTTGCCAAAGGGGGATGGCCCGCAGGGCTAGGGGGATTTTTCGAGGCGCTCACAAATCTTGTCTCAAATACAGTTATGCCGCCGTTTATGCAGAAGCCCCTAGCCCTCAAAAAACCATTTCGCGTTTTTCGTGTATTTCGCGGTTCGTTTTATTATATAAATTCGGGTATATAACTATTAAAGGCGCTTGCAGCCAAATCACTGCAAGCGCCTTTTTCGCTTTTCCTACAAATTTTACCGGAAAATGTTCACAACTCGGGACACGGTATCCACTGTATCGTTAACCGAGGTATTGCCGCCATTGCCGCCGGAACCGCCGCTAACCAGACTGCCGGCGTTAACGCTGTCGCTGCCCGGATATACCCGCAGCGTTCCTGTAATCGACTGTGTGTGCAAGGAGCCGCCAAAGGAATACACCTTGTCCACCGTACGCTTGCTGCCACCAGCAGCGACCGTCAACTTGCCGTCTTTGATATTCAACACAAGCGGCGTGCTTTTGGTAATATTGGTATTAATAAGTCCCTTGCTACTGCCCAGTGATACACTGAGCATATGCGTCGTAAGATTATCGCCATTATAGGCGCCGCTGACCACAACTTGCAGCTCTTCCTTGCCGTTATCGGTTTCAATATCCACCCGCAGTACCGCGCCGCCGCCCCAGATATTAGCAAGCTGTGTCAGTTCCAGGCGCGCTTCGCCAGGCTCGTCCATAAAGTTATAATCAAAAATATTCACATTGTTATCCGCTTGAATATCTACCGTCTGCAACGGTTCTACCACTGGCGCCGCCGAAGCCACGCTGCCAATTAACAATAACGCAAACATCAAAAAAACTAATTTTTTCTTCACCTTACCGCCTCCTTTTATAAAATCAACTTATTATACTTCTCGAAAACACATTTTATTTTACATTTTATTCCTTACTATTACAATAGGCCGAAGGACGGGTTTCTTTTTACCCCGTTCTTCGGCCTGAATGCTTCCTATTTCATTTTTTACTACCCATGAATCAACGTAGGCAGGCAGCGCACGCATACCCAGGTGCTTTCGCCCTTGTACTTCATCGGCAGCAAGGGCCGTTCTTGTTCCGAGATATCACACAGAGAGCACTGCATCAAATGGTGGAACTCCGGCCGCTGCGCAACCGCTTTTTTGTGCTCCTGAACCGCCTCTTCATCAAAAGCGACAGCCTCCCGCTCTTCTAGCGTCAACGCTCCTGTCGGACAGGCGCCGATACAAAAACCGGCGCCATCGCAAAGTTCATCCCGCAACACCTTCGCCTTGCCGTTCACTACTTCGATTGCCGCTTCGGCGCAAGGCGATACGCAACGCCCGCACCCATTACACAAGGTTTCATCAATACGAATAATTTTTCGTTTAGCCATCTTTACAGCCTCCTTTGAATAATAGCGAATCTTTTTTCACAGCAGGAAAAGCCTCCGTATATATCGAAGTCCTCATATAGTATTAACAGAATTATCAATCTCGAAGCGTTGGCGTCTGCTCGACAGCATACCGCCATTCCTAAAAGAGGAGGGATGACACATGAATCTCTTCGATTCCCAAGCAGCCTCCGCTTTGCGCAAAGCCGCCTTTCACTGCGGCTTAAATCACACCGATATCCAATCGTTGCCCCCAGAGTTGCGAGCCTGTCTGCATAGTTGTACGCATCGACTAACGCAATTGCTGCTTTACGACGCGTCCAGACCTCTGCCGTTAGCAGCGGCGTTGCCGCTGGCTTTCGGCTACGCCTTTACCAGAGGAATCGAAGGAGCTCTCTTGTGGCAAGCTGAACGCCTGGACGACCTGGAGCCGCTTGCGGCTGTGGAGCTTTGGCGCGGTCATCGGCGCGGCCTGGGCGACGCGTCTTTAGATGCGCTGCTCGAGAACGCCTACCCCGGAGGCACACTGTTTTTTGCCGCTTTTGCCGACTGGGCTACTACCTCCGACGACGCCTACTGCGCTTCCTATTTTGAAGAAGAACTGGCTTCTTCCCTCTTTTTCACGTCCTTCATCGGCGCCAGCCTGGTACTGCGACAACAAACCGAGCCGCAGTGGCTGCATTAAAATAGGGGCTACGAAACACAGAGGATCAGAGTAAGCAGAGGACTGCAGAGAATTTTTCAAACTCTTTTCTCTGTCCTTTCTCTGTTACCTCTGTTACTCTGTGTGAAACGGATTCCCCGTTACTCTTCTTCTCTCACCAGCCGCTCTACGCGCACTTTGCCCACGGCTTTGCAGACGGTCTCCGCCGCTTCTGTAGCCCTGCAGCCCGGACGGTGCACGTCCCAGGGAAAAAATACAGCGTACATGCCGGGAGCCAAAACCAAAGAACTCTCCTGCACGCCTTCATGGTAAAAAATCAAATCCCGCTCTTCCAGCTCAATACTGCTTTCCTCATGCTCGTCTGTCAGCGGCTCCGCGCCGATCACTTCGCGCCCCAAAGGCATATACTGAATATCCACATAAGCTTGATGCGACTCCGGCTGCTTTTCTGCGGCCGGAGTTGTTTTATAGTGCTGCACCCCTACATAAACCTCTGCGCCTTCCAGCTCATAACGGCCATCCTCCAAGCGGTTCCAATCCGCCGCCGCCATCCAGTCCAGCACTTTCACTACCTCTGTCGGCAGCCATTGCCGGTCTTGCTCTAAATAACGCATATGCCCTACGATCATCCTTTTTAACCTCCCTCAAACGTTTTCTCCCTTCAGCTTACGTGATGCCCTCGCCGCCGTCAATACAAGGCCGGTTTTCTACAGCCCCCCAGCAAGGCAAAGGCCCCTAATCCGCAGCAGCGAATTAGGGGCCTTTCTTGCTTCTTTATACAGCGTCAGCAATAAAATGACGTTGCTCATTTTTCAAAACTGTGTAGCTCTTTGTATTCTCCGTCTCCCAAACAATGCTCTTCGCTTTGGCAAAGCCATTGAAGGTCGTGGCGGAAGCAGACGTATACGCGCCGCAGTCCGGCACAAGAATCAGATCGCCTTCCTCCAACGCCGGCGCATTATGGCCCCGGTAGAGGATGTCCAACGAATCGCAGCTAGGCCCGGCAAAGGTCGCCGGATGCTGCTCCCCGTCTTTAAAATAAACAAATTCGTAATTCCAATGGTCGAAGAATATGCCGGAAAATGAGCCATACACGCCTTCGTCCAAGAAGTACCACACTTGCTCATCCCGATTTTTAACGCCGATAACCTGGGTTATCAACTGCACCGCCGTACCGCAGAGAAAACGCCCCGGTTCGGACCAAAGCTCGGTATCGGGAAACAATTCATCGACGTATTTCTGGATGGTTTCCGTCATTTCATCCAAATTGATGTCCTGACCGTTTATAGGAATCGGGAAGCCGCCCCCAATATCCAGCGTGGTCAAGTGCATGCCCTCTTCCGCCGCCAGGTCAAAAAGATCCCGGCATTGCTTGAGAGCGCGCACATAGGCGTCCGCTGTAGCAGACTGGCTGCCCACATGGAAGCAAAGGCCCTTCACGCACAAGCCCTTGTCCCGGGCCCGGCGCAACAGCTCCAAGGCTTCGCCAACAGAAGCGCCAAATTTTTTGTTCAAATCCACCAGCGCCTCGGGGTTTTCCACCCGTACCCGCAGGAGCACTTCGCCCCTGGGAATCACCGCGGCCATCTTGTCCACCTCGCTGGCGCTGTCGTAAGTAAATCTATGAATACCCAGGCGTTTCGCCGTTTCCAAACCTTCTGCCGTCTTTACGGGATTGGCATATACAATCCTCGCAGCAGCAATGCCCATCGCTGTGAGCGCTTCCATCTCGCCTGCCGAGGCGACATCGAAACAAGATCCCAGATCGGCCAACGTCCGGACAATATGTTCGTCTGGATTGGCTTTCATTGCATAGTGCACCTCAACGCGGGGCAGCTTTCGCTTCAAGTATTGGTAATTTTCCGTTACCCTCTTGGTAGACACCACCAATAACGGGGTGCCATGCTCCTTAGCCAAGGCTTTTGCTTCTTCTTCTGTCAGTCGGATTTGCGCGTTCATATCCCTCTCCCTTCTTTGTGACGGTCTTTTGGCCTAACGGCCGGTTTCCCTGCCGTCACCGTTGTTCTAGGACCAAGATGATTGTATCACGCACGCTGCAAAGTGCAAGTAATTTTTGAATGACAAAAAATATTTTTTTCGCTGCTGACTTGGTTCAGGGGGACGGTTCTCGTGAACCACTGGTTCGGAAGAACCGTCCCCCTGAACCAATAATAAAACCTCTCAATAGAAATGAATCATCTTCTAACGCCCTATATCTCCGTCATTTTCCCCTTGAGGTTCTGCCACCATCGGCAGGCTGCTTTGCGCAGTTGTCTCATAAAAATCCGGCTTCTGTTCAAGTTCTGCAAACGAGGCCGAGCCGCCGATGCCGAAGTACTTTTCAAAGAAGGCCTTAAGCTTCTCAATAACCCCTTGCTTTTTCTCCGCCCTGCCACCGCCGCCAAAGCGCGAAACAGGAGGCAAAAGCTTATCGATATCCGTCCCGGCGGTCTTAATCTCCCCGTCGCGGAAGGCATTAGCCAGGAATCTGCGGGTGTCCTCGGGCTTCAGCTTTTCTGCGGCGATGATGTCTTGCATTTCCGCATCCCGCTGTGCGGCCACATAATCGTGCCATTCGCTCATGATATTGTCTGCCTCATTGACATGGGCAATAAAGGTTTCAATGAGCTGCTTCTTGCTGCGCAGCTCCGGGCTGGCGTCAATGGCTTTCGTGATGGTAACCAGCACATCCTTATCTTTGCAGTGGTCCTCGTGGTACTTTTTCACCAGCAGCAGGATATAGTCGATATTGATCTCGATCTGCTTGATGAGTTCCACCTCAAAGACAATATCGTCAGTAATATCCGTGCTTTCGCCGGCTTGGCGCTTGCGCTTCCATTCGTCGCGCAAATCCTGATAGCGTCCCAGATAATCCTGCAAATCACGTTCTGTAAGCAGTTCCTTACCCTGGAATTCATCGAAGGAGACAAGAAGATTGCGCATACGCAGGATGGCCCCAAAAAGGGCAATAAAATCCTTCTGGTTTTGCTCGCCCATAATCTGCGGCTCTCCCAGGGGGAACTTTTCGCCCAGGTCCTCCACCATATCCACATAACCTGGCACTGGCTTATTCTCAGCGGAAATAAAGCCGTAGTAGTAATCCTTGAAGCTTTGGAGCAGCACAATACCGCCAGCCTCCTTGTCCCCGAAGAGAGAGATGGCGCTGTCCACACGCTTTTGCAGATTGCGGAAGCAAACGATATTGCCAAAGGTCTTGATGGTATTCAAGATGCGGTTGGTGCGGGAAAAGGCCTGCAGCAAGCCGTGCATTTTCAGATTCTTGTCCGCCCATAAGGTGTTGAGGGTTGTCGCGTCAAAGCCGGTGAGAAACATATTGACTACAATCAGCAAATCCAGCTCCTTGTTCTTCATCCGCAGGGATACGTCCTTGTAGTAATTCTGGAATTTGTCGCTAGACGTATCGTAGTTGGTATGAAACACTTCATTATAGTCGCGGATGGCCGCCTCCAGAAAATCGCGGGAGCTCTGGTCGAGAGCCGACGTATCTTCTGAGTTCTCTTCGTCCAGAATGCCCTCGGTTTCTTCCTCGTTGGCGCCATAGCTGAAAATAGTGGCCACCCGCAGTTTGCGCCTTGGGTCTGCTGCCATCTGTCTTTGGAATTCCTGATAATACAGCTTGGCCATAGGCACCGAGGCCACCGCAAAAATGGAATTAAAGCCGCTCACCCGCTGTTTCTGCTTGATTTCTTCCACCGCGCCTCTGGCGGCCGAGGCCACTTCCGCGATATTGATGAGGGAGTTGAACTGGTACGTCTGATTACCCCGATAGGTTTTCTGGTCAAAATGCTCCAGAATATACTGAGTTACCAACGCAATGCGCTGCGGCGCCAGCATAGCCTTTTCGCGGTTGATGTCCCACACCATTTCATCGGTAATTTCCTCTTCCGTGTCCATAGTCTTGATGTAATCCACCCGAAAGGGCAGCACATTCTTGTCGTTGATGGCGTCGACAATGGTATAGGTATGCAGCTGGTCCCCAAAGGTCTGTCCAGTCGTAAAGAATTGGGCGTTCTTGGGGCTGCCGGAATTCGCCGCAAAAATCGGCGTTCCTGTAAAGCCGAAAAGATGATACTTCTTGAAATTCTTCACAATGGCGGTGTGCATATCGCCAAACTGGCTGCGGTGACATTCGTCAAAGATAATCACCACCTGCTTGGTATACACCGCATGGCCGCTGTATTTCTTAATGAATGCGGCCAGCTTCTGAATGGTGGTAATGATAATCACAGCCTGGGGATCTTCCAGCTGCTTTTTCAAAATGGCTGTAGAGGTATTGCTGTTGGCCGCCCCCTTTTCAAAGCGGTCATATTCCTTCATGGTCTGGTAATCCAAATCCTTGCGGTCCACCACAAAGAGCACTTTCTCGATATAGGGAAGCTTGGAGGCCAGCCTGGCCGTCTTGAAGGAGGTCAGGGTTTTGCCGGAACCGGTGGTATGCCAAATATAGCCGCCCCCGGCGACGCTGCCATATTTCTTGTAGTTGTTGGCGATATCGATGCGGTTTAAAATGCGCTCGGTCGCCGTAATCTGATAAGGCCGCATGACCATGAGCAGGTTTTCCGAAGTGAAAATGCAGTACTTGGTCAGGATATTCAGCAGGGCATGCTTGGCAAAAAAGGTCTTCGTGAAATCAAGCAAATCGGGAATGACCCGGTTGTTGGCGTCCGCCCAAAAGCTCGTAAACTCAAAGCTGTTGCTTGTTTTCCCCTTTTTGCACTTACCCGAAGCTGCGTCCTTGATGGCGTTAAAGCGGGTGCTGTTGGCATAGTACTTGGTGTTGGTGCCGTTGGAGATGACAAAAAGCTGCACATATTCAAAAAGGCCGCAGCCCGCCCAAAAGGAATCGCGCTGATAGCGGTCAATCTGGTTAAAGGCTTCCCGGATGGCAACGCCGCGGCGTTTGAGCTCTATATGTACCATAGGCAGGCCGTTGACAAGAACTGTCACATCATAGCGGTTATCATAGCGGGCCCCTTCGGCCTTGCCAAGAACATACTGGTTGATGACCTGCAGGCGGTTGTTGTGAATGTTCTTTTTATCAAGAAGAAGGATGTTTTTAGAGGAACCGTCGTCCCGTTTTAACACCTGCACAAAGTCCTCCTGGAGCTTGCGGCTTTTCTCCGCAATCGTCTCATTGGGATTGGCCACCGAGCTTAAAAAGAACCGCTCCCACTCCGCCTCGGAAAACTGATACTGATTCAGCTGCTCCAACTGGCTGCGCAGATTCGCCAGCAGCTCCTTTTCGCTATGGATGGGCAAGTAGGCATAGCCCTGCTCGCAAAGGAGGCGAATAAACTCCTTTTCCAGGGCCGCCTCGCTCTGGTAGCTTTCGGAACGCGCCTTTACAGGCACATATTCTGTCACAACAGTGTTCTCATTTGTTTCGGCCACAATATTGAAATACGGCATCGCGTCCGCCTCCGTTCTTATGTGCGTTCGGGGAAGGTCAGCAATTTGTCACGATAGTATTCATACTGCTTGGTGCGGGCTGCAATTTCCGCAGGCAGACCGGCGGAAATGTCATTGCAGAGGGTGTCGAAGCGGTCGAGGATGGCAACGATGCGTTGTTGTTCTTCTAACGGTGGAACTGGCACCATAACACGGCTAATCGCTCCCGTATTAAATTGTGGCTGCCCCCCTGCTGATACAAGTTTATTTGCCTGTTCCCAGTAATACTGAGTTCGCGTAAAATGCCAATAAAATTTATTCAGCAGTTTATTCTGCTGCAATGTAATTTTTATTAAAAAAGACGCATAGACCGATGGTTCATTATTTGGCATATATAGCGTCTTTCCATAAGTTGCACCAGTTCTTGCCATTAGTAAATTACCTGCCTTAAGCAGATACTTTCTTGACGCCTCTGTTAACTCAATATATTTAGCATCAACTTGTTTCAGGTAGCCATTATCTCCAATATCTGTAATTCTTATAAATCTTGCTGTACCGCTTTCTCTTGCTTTATCCGTGAATCCATAGGTAAAATCCGCAATATCTCCCAGTAAAACCTTCTCATATTCTTCACCGCCATTATGGCCCATTATAAGTTTAGAAGCATAATAATCATACTGTTTCTTTCTCGCTGCAAGCTCCTCTGTAAGCTGAAGTTTGAGTTCCGCTGTAAGCTCCGTGAAATTGTCCAGAATACGGACAATTTCATTTTGGACGGGGAGAGGGGGGATGGGGATTACATATGCTTTTACATCTGCATCTGAGATAGCTGGATAACTTGCACCTTTTTGAAACTTCTCAACATGAGCAAAAAATGCTGCAGATGAAATCAAATGATATAACCATCTTCTTAAAACAATATTAGATTTTGCTCTAAGCACACAAAACCCAGTACTACAAACTTGCTTATCATAATCGTCATTAATCATACAATACCTTTTTAACAAAGGTCTCGTCGCACCAAGTAAAACATCGCCTTCGTTTACAATTTGTTGTGCTCTACTGGGAGCATTGTTTTTATCAATAACCTGTGTTTCAGCAATAAGGTGAGTATCTCTATCAACAGACGTTAAATCTATATATTGATACTTTTCGCTCTCAGTCGCTGACCATTTAATTTTTTTTACATCATCAACGCAATCGTTAATTGCCTTATACTCCACCCCGTCCGGGCAAAGCTCCTTAAGCAAGTCTTCCAATTTACTCATCGTCTTCACCGCCTTTGGTTTCGGCCTGTTCCTCAATAAATAAATCAAAATCGCTTTTATATAAGCGGTCCTGGACAATGCGATATTTCTCAAATTCGCTTTCCGCATGGGCCTTGGCAAGCTCCGCAGAGATTTTGCCTGGGTCCTGCAAAACCTCCCTGTCCCAAAGGGTGAGAAAGCCGTTTAAACGTGTTTCCCAGTCCGCCATTGTCATCGGGATGCGGCGTTCCGCTTGCGCCTCGGCCATATCTAGATAGGCGGAAACAATTCTTGCCAACTGCCGCATTTCCTCGTCGGAAAGATAGTTTTTAGCCACGCTCACATCGGATTTGTGAATTTTGCCTTGCGGCGAACCGTCCCAGCTTGTAAGGCCCATATGTTCCTTGGCGGCATCGGCGCGATGGTAGATGACCTCGGCTGCAGTCTGACCGTGCACACTGTAATGCAGCTTATTTTGAACCGCCGCAAAAAAGCGCTTGGTACTTTGCGCCGCCGGGTCATAATCAAGAGAGGTTGCATAGATATCTGTGATTTTTTGATAGAATTTTCGTTCCGACAAGCGGATTTCTCTTATTTTTTCGAGCTGTTTTTCAAAGTATTTCTCGGTCAGCACCGTACCGCCGTTTTTGAGTCGCTCCTCGTCCATGACCCAGCCTTTGATGGTATAGTCTTTGACAATAAGATTGGCCCACTTGCGAAACTGTACGGCCTGCTCGTTGTTCACCTTGAACCCGACGGCAATGATCATCTGCAAATTATAGTGCTTGGCATTATAGCTTTTGCCATCTGCGGCAGTTATTAAGTATTTCTTAACAACTGCTTCGGCGTCCAGTTCGCGGTCTGCAAAAATTTTCTTTATATGCTGATTAATAGCTGCCACGGAAACGCCATAAAGAACAGCCATCATTTTTTGCGTCAGCCAAATGTTTTCCTCTTCATAACGCATTTCAATGCTGTCTTTATCCTCGCCAGCCGCCGCAATATAGGTAAGATATTCCGCCGCTGAGGAGCGAACCAAAGAACGTTCTTGCGAAGATTTTTTCATCAGCACACCTCAATTTCCGCGATAATTTTGGCAATCTCGTCGCGGAGAACCTGCTCCCTCGCCACAATAAGCTCGATCTCGGCGTTGAGCTGCACAATATCCACCTTTTCCCGGGTGTCCTCGGCCTCGACATAGGTAGAAACGGAAAGATTGTACTCGTTGGCGGCGACTTCCTCGTAACTGGCCAAATGCGAAAAATGCCGCACTTCCTGGCGATTCGCGAAGGTATGTACAATGCGCTCGATATGGCTAGGGGTCAGCTTATTGTTGTTGGTCACCTTGATGCATTCCCCGGAGGCGTCAATAAAGAGCGTCTTGTTGTCGTTTTTGTTCTTCCTCATCACCATAATGCAGGTGGCAATACTGGTGCCGAAAAACAGGTTGCTTGGCAGCTGAATGATGCAGTCCACATAGTTGTTGTTCACCAAATATTTGCGGATTTTCTGCTCCGCCCCGCCGCGGTACATAATGCCAGGGAAGCAGACAATGGCCGCTGTGCCGTTAGAGGCCAGCCAAGCCAGGCTGTGCATGATAAAAGCCAGGTCGGCTTTGCTCTTGGGCGCCAACACGCCTGCCGGAGAAAAACGGGGGTCGTTGATGAGCAGCTGGTTTTCATCCCCGGCCCACTTGATGGAGTAAGGCGGATTAGAAACAATGAGTTCAAAAGGCTCATCGTCCCAGTGCTGGGGGGCTGTTAAGGTATCCTCGCAGGCCACATTAAATTTGTCAAAACC
>NZ_JAQUZF010000080.1:0-12495 GCF_028691475.1 Anaeromusa sp. | reverse complement strand
TCATGGCAGTCCATAGTGATTGCCTCCTCGTTGGTGATGGTTGTGTGAGAACTCCATTCTACCATACGAGGAAAAGTCACCATGGACTTTTTTCTTAAATGTTCAACTTCATTTTACAATCAACCGTCCATTATTTACGAAAAAAGCTGAACACTTGTCGCATTCGCACGGTGCGCGGCGTAGGCTACTATTGGCAGAATGGAGAAGGGCATGTTTCGTAGGCTTCATGCGCAGTTTGTTTTTATCAATTTAATGGTTATTGCTTGTGTATTTTCAGTGCTGGCGTTAGGGAGCTATTGGTTTTTGCGAACGCACTTTACGGAAAAAGCTGCTTTTTTTTCGGAACGCATGGTTGAGGATGCAGAACGTGGTCGCTTGCCGCCGCAGATGCATGGCGGCGAGCAGCCGCCTCCGCCTCCGAGGCCGATGGAAGTGTATTTGGGTTTGGTAGATGCAAAGGGCGGCTTGGTAGGACCCCCCATGGATCCTTGGGCGAGAGCCATACCAAATGTTGAGGAAATAACCACGCTGGCGGTGGCGCAAAAAACAGGGCAAGGTTTTGTGGAATGGAAAGGTACGGAATACTTCTTTTTTCGCAAAAACCTGGAAGATCGCTCTGACTATATTTTGATGGTGCAGAACTTTGAACATGATAACGAAATACTGCGAAATTTGATGCTGGCCTTACTGGGCGCGGGGCTTGCCTGTATGGCCTTATCGTTGCTTGGAAATATATATTGGGGACGGCAGGCCGTAGAACCGGTACGCCAAGCTTGGGAGCAGCAACGTGATTTTTTGGCGGACGCCTCTCATGAGCTGCGGACGCCGCTGACTGTAATTCTGACAAACTTGAGTCTGCTGCGAGACGAACCTGATTCGCAACGGCACGGGCGGCAGCGTTGGTTGGAAAATATGGAAGAGGAAATTCACTACATGAGCGATTTGGTGGATGGACTGCTTTTTTTGGCGCGCAGCGATGCGAAACAAAAAGTGCTGAACTGCAGGCCTTTTTTATTATCAGAAACAATTGCGGGGCTGGTGGCCGCCTTTCGTCCGCTGGCGCGAGGAAAAAAAGTGGAGCTGCGCCTATGTTGTAAAGAAGACATTTGGTTGGACGGCGATGAAACCAGAATGCGCCAGGTAGCGGAAAATCTGCTGAACAATGCCCTGCGGCATACCCCGGAAGGCGGGCGTATTGAGCTTGCTATAAACCGTCAGGATACCAAGATTACCTTAACGGTTGCAGACACAGGCGAAGGGATTTCAGCGGAGAACCTGCCGTTTGTTTTCCACCGTTTTTACCAGGGGGATCCATCGCGTTCCCGCGGCAAGGGCGGTTTGGGTTTGGCGATTGTTAAAAGCATTGTGGAAAACCATAGCGGCCAGGTGAGCGTAAGCAGCCGGGTGGGCGAAGGCAGCGAGTTCTTGATATGTCTGCCGGCCTTGCTTAAGGAAAACGTGGGGGAATAAATGGTGCAGAAGTATTTGGTAAATACCTGGGGCTGTCGGAAAGGACTACTTGTTTGAGACAGTAGTCCTTTTTCTTCACGACTTGCTTTATTCGTTTTAAGAGAAAGCAGGTTTTTAGCGTATTGATAGGGAACATAGCTTACTTGGCTTTAGTTTTTTTCGGTTCTGCTCGATAATACAAATGAGCATGGACAGCGGAAGAAAAATGCGCAGGGATGCGCGTAGAAAATAGGAGGAAGAAAGATGAGTACAAGCGTAACTGGGACAACTTCGAGTTATTGGAAAAACCCGACAACAGTTGATACTGGTTCCACGGCAGGCGGTACGGACAGCCTGAGCACGGTAGACTCCTTTTTGAAAATCCTGGCCTCGGAACTGCAAAACCAGGACCCGACGGAACCGGTCAGCAATACCGAGTATGTGGCGCAGCTGGCGCAGTTTAATAGCTTGCAGCAGATGTCGGCGCTGAACGGGAGCATGAGTAAATTCCAGGCTTATTCGCTGATTGGTATGGAGGTTTCCTATACGGCAACGGATTCGTCCGGCAACCCGGTAAGCGGTACAGGTATTGCTAAGTCAGTTGTAAGCAGTGGTAATGACGTATATGTAATGGTGGACGGCAATAAAGTCAAGATTTCTTCGATTACGAAGGTGGAAACGCCGACAACTACGACTACCAATACAACTACGGGCTGAACAAAAGAGGCAGCCGGACTCGCAAGAGAAGCTGCTGCTATTTCAGAGTGATTGATGAAATAGCGATTTTATATAAGAGCAGGAGGAATAAATTATGATGATGTCCATGTACTCCGGTGTAGCCGGAATAAAATCCCAACAAACCAAGCTGAATGTAATCGGTAACAATATTTCTAATATCAATACCTTAGGCTATAAAGGGCAGTCAGTAGCTTTTAGCGATATGTTGAGCCAAACCGTTAGTTCCGCTCAAGCGCCCGGCGCAACTCAAGGTGGACGTAATGCAGCTCAGATCGGTACAGGCGTTAGTGTGGCGGCAATTACAAGCAATATGAAGGCGGGCAGCACGCAAGCCACAGGCAGCGATAGCGATGTAGCGCTCACTGGAAATGGCTTTTTTGTGGTCAAGCAAGGCAGTGATGCCGTGGCAACGCAGTATACCCGTGCTGGGAATTTTGGCGTTGATACAAGGGGGAATCTTGTTGTTAACGGCTTAAATGTGTGTGGGTGGACCAACTACACCCGTAATGCCGATGGAACTATTGAATATGATACTACGCAAGGCGTAGGAGCGCTTAATATTTTTGGGGATGCCATAGAAAAGGAGACTGTTGAAACCGTGGCTACAAGTGGCGCGATTTTTGCGGGCACCTTAGATGCGTCTTCTGCTGCTGCGGCAACGATTACGAAACAGATTACTGTTTATGATGCCGAAGGGAATCCTACCCAGCGAACTGTTACTTTGACACATGCAGCAGGTGCTGCGGCGAAGTTACCTCTCAAAGGCTCTTTATACACATCAGCTATCGGGGCGCCTGATATTGAAAGTACGATCTCTATCCCCAATGGGTCTGGGACGAATACGGAAGTCAAACTGAAATTTGTGCAGGATGGAGCGAATCCGCTTGTTTGGACATGTTCTCATGTAGGCTCAGCGGATCCTGATATTACGCTAACTTATAATGCCGGAACGGGAACGTTTGCAACTGCTCCTTCACCGGCGCAAATGACCATCAATGGGAATACCGTAGACGTTGATTTTTCTTCTATGACTGGCGGCGGCAGTGCGACGGCGATCACGGCGGATTCTACGGCTGCAAGCGCTAAGAGTACCTGGACTTGGACGGATGATGCAACTCCTGCTAATATAGGTACGGTTGTTTTCAATGCGGTTACCGGAGAGGTTGAAAGCGGTGCAGTGGGTAACACTGTAGGCGGAGCTACGCAAGATGTGAGTCTCTATTTTTCAGGGCTTACCTGCACTGTGGCGGCCAGTGATAATGCGGCCAATTTAATTGCCAGCGGTCATGTGGGTGGTGTAACAACGACCGTTTTGAACAAGCGGACCATGGAGGGATCGGCTACGACGCAAGCTACCTTGTCAGGAAATTTAGATATTGCGGCGACCACCGGCTCGACTACCCTTACGATGTATGATTCCGAAGGGGCGGCGCATGAGGTCAAGGTAACCTTTTCGAAATCCACAACTATGAACAATCTTTGGACATGGACCGCTTCTTCAACTGATAAAACCATTGGCGTCGGGGGGCAAGGAACGTTGCTGTTTGACTCTAATGGTGCGATGGTCAGCGGCTCAACTGGCGAAATTTTGGTAGCTACAACTAATGGGTCTGAAGCCATTGTGACGGCTCTTGATTTGTCCGGGATCGGGCAATTTGCTAGCAGTACAGGAACTTGCAATGTTGCAGTAAATAGTATTAATGGCTATACGGGAGGGAATCTTCAAGATTATAGTGTTGGCGCTGACGGAGTTATTATGGGGAGCTATAGTAATGGTTTGAGCCAGGCTGTTGGTATGCTAGGGCTTGCTGTATTTAATAATCCGACAGGATTGAAAAAAATTGGTGACAACTTGTATGAGACGACTGTGAATTCTGGTGGTGTTAATACAGTAGCGGTAGGGGAAAGCGGTACTAGCTTGGCAACGAGTTCTCTGGAAATGTCCAACGTGGATTTGGCGTCCGAGTTTAGTGAGATGATGATCACTCAGCGCGCCTATCAGGCGAACAGCAAGATTATTACTACGTCCGATACGCTGCTGGAAACCTTGATTAATATGTCCCGTTAATGAACGGAAAGGAGCAGGCTGATGAGTACAATCTGGAGTGGCTATAGCATCTCCTATTCCGGCATGTCGACAGCCCAGCGTTCGCTGGGCGTCACAAGCAGTAATCTTAGCAACACCAATACCGAAGGCTATACACGCAAACGCGTTGTAGGCCAAGATCTCTATGTCAGCGGAGATGGTTCTAATACAGGCATTGGCTCTAGCGTGCAGTCTATACTGCGCGTTCGCAACCAGTTTTTGGATCTGCAATATCGGCAGCAGAATACGCAGACCGGTTACAGCCAAGGGAAAAGCGCCTTGCTGGAAAATTTGCAGGAAGTTGTTAATGAATTCAATGCGCCTAAAGGCGAAACCGATACAGGGCTGCAGCAAACCATTACCGATTTCTTCAAAAGCTGGACGGAACTCTCTAAGGATCCGTCCAGTCCTAGCGCTAAAAGCTCGGTGTTAGAAACGGCCAACTCCTTGTTGGGTACGTTTAATGAAATTTCTACTACATTGCAGACTTTTCGGGAAAGTATGGTTGACAATGTTCGTGATAGCGTTAAGGATGTTAATACGCTGGCGAGCAAGATCGCCGAGCTCAATCAGTATATTATGGAAGCGGAAACACACAATGTAGAAGCCAGCGATTTGCGGGACGCTAGAGATCTTATGATTGACAAGGTCAGCGCGATGGTTAATGTAACTACTTCAGAACAAAACAATGGCACAGTCAATGTATATGTGAATGGCGTCAGCCTGGTCAGCGGCAACAGCGCTAGGGAAATGAAAGTAACTGGAATTGGTATTCAGGGCAACCTTTTAAAGGTGCAATGGAAAGACTTGGGCATGGACGTATCCTTGACAGGCGGTTCTATGAAGGCCTATATGGAGGAAGCTGACCCGACCGGTGTTGATCCAACACTAACAACTTGGTCTACAACTGCAAGCAGTAGTGCATTGACGACGCTGACCAACGGTTTAAACGACCTGGCGGTCATTATTGCGAAAGAAGTCAATAAGATTTACAATATGGATCCTGCTGATCCTTCGTATGATCCTAATCTAGATTTTTTTCGACCTGTTTCAGGGTTAGATATGAAGTTGGGCAATATAAAAGTGAATAAGTCGATTACAGATGATTATACGACCATCAAAGCCAACAGCGATGGCACTGCCGGTAACAATGACTTGTCGAAACAAATTGGCGCGATACTCAATGATGGTCAATATTTTCAATGCGACGGGATTGCGATGACCTTAGGCACGTTTTATTCGGCTGTTATCTCTTGGCTGGGAACGGCGGGAGATACGGCAATGGCGGAAGCTAATACGCAAAGCGGCCTGCTTACGCAGATTGACGGTCAGCGTAAGGATGTGAGCTCGGTATCGCAAGATGAGGAAATGTCTACGATGCTTGCGTATCAGCATGCTTATAGCGCTAGCTCGCGGGTGATGAACGTAGTGGATACGTTGGTTGCCGGTTTGATTTCTGATTTGGGCGGCAGATAGGGAGGTAACTATGGCATCGACTTTTTACGGGTTCAGCATTGCCAACAGCGGTTTGCGCAACAGCAAAATTGGATTGCAGAGCACCAGTAATAACGTGGCTAATGTAAAAACGACAGGGTATTCACGGCAGGTGATTACCCAGGTGGCTGCCGGGGCGGCGGCCACCTATAACGGCAGCGGCATTATTGGCGGCGGCTCGGAAGTGACGGCGATTGAGCGGGAGCGAAATTGGCGTTTGGATCAGAGCTATTGGTCGCAAAATTCGACACAGACGACTTGGCAAACCAAGTCGGATACGATGTCGCAAATTGAATCGATTTTTGGCGAGCCTTCTAATAATGGCTTTACAACAGTAATGACGAATTTCCATGATGCATTGGAAAATTTAACGAAGGGTTCAGATGATCCGTCGGTACGAACTACGGTCAAAGCGTATGGCGAATCCTTTTGCCAGTACCTCCATGATGCGGCGGCTAATTTGGTTGCCCAGAGGGAAGGCGTTAACCAAGACGTTAAGAACAGTGTCAATCAAATCAATTCCTATGCGGAGCAGTTGGCTTCCTTGAACGGGGCCATTGCCCAAGCCAAAGCGGGCGGCGCTGCTGCTAATGAATTGCAAGATCAACGAGATCTGTTGCTTGATAAGCTGTCTGGCGTGACTGGTGTGACTGTGAATAAAACCGCGCAAAACGGCGATGAGAGCAATCCACTGTGGACGATCAGCATAGGAAATCAGACACTGGTTAGCGGCACTAAGTACAACACGTTGGAATGCGTGCCTGGGGCGGGCGTATTTGATCTTAAGTGGGAAAAATCAGGCGATGCTTTTGTGCCAAACGGCGGGGCTCTGGGGTCGCAGCTAGAGTTGCGCGATGGAGACGGAACTGGGAACAACTATCAAGGGATTCCTTACTATCAGAAACAATTGGATGTGTTTGCGCAAACTTTTGCGAAGAGTTTCAATACACAGCATGAAGCTGGATATGGCAGTGATGGAACGCCGAAGACGGACTTTTTCACCTTTACGGGCACTAATGGGAATGTGAGCTCAAATGATTTTCAGACGACGTATGCTTCTGATTACACGAAGATAACAGCCGCCACTATATGCCTTTCTAAAGATGTGAAAGATGATACTGCTAAAATTGCCGCGGCATCAGCTAATCCGACGACGACTTCCGGGAAAAGCGATAATAACAATGCCAAAGCGCTGGCGGATTTGCTGCAGTCTTCCGATTGCATGGGCAGTGGCAAAGGAACGCCGCAAGATGCGCTGAATGCCATTGTTACAACCCTAGGGACGAACAGCGCCTATGCTAAGCGCATGGCGGATAATCAGCAGTCAGGCGTAACCGCCATTGCTGCGCGGCGTGCTTCGGTTTCCGGCGTATCGACCAATGAGGAAGCTTCTAACTTGAATATGTATCAGCAGGCGTATGAAGCTTCAGCGCAGGTATTGACCACTTGGGATGATGTGTACAAGACTACGCTGGATTTGTTAAACGGCGATTAAGTATTTGCGCTGGAAAGGAGCGGAACTATGCGTATTACCAATAATATGATGTTTGACAGCAGCATTCGTAATTTGAATAATAATTTGCTGCGTTTGAATGCGGCGGAAGTGCGTCATTCTACGCAGTCGAAAATTCAAGTTCCCTCGGATGATCCTGTCATTGCGACACGGGCTATTAAGTATCGGGACTATGTGGCTGATGTGGAGCAGTACCAAAAGAACACGTCAGATGCGACTTCCTGGATGGAAGTATCGGATGACGCCACGCAGAAATTGGTAGATTCCATGACGCGGTTGAAAGAGTTGATTACGTCAGGAGCTAACGATACCAATTCGACCTCGAGTCGGGCAGCGATTGCGGATGAAGTGAAGCAAATCAAAAAAGGCCTTGTCGATACGATGAATTCTTCTTATGCAGGACGCTATATTTTTGCGGGCTACAACACAGATGAGCCGCCGTATAAATTGGTGACCGAGACGTTGAGCAGCGGTGCTAAGGTGGATAAAGTCCTCTATAAAGGGCAGGCCCTTAGTGTTGGCGGGCCTGTATCAGCTTCGATACCCAATGCAGACATTCTGAATTTTTGCGATGATAAGGTAGCTAAGTCTGCGCCGGTATATAATCAGAAGGGAACTTGGACCTTGACTGCTAATGGCACCGAATATTCGGTGGACCTAAGCGCGGTAACGAATCCAACGACCTTGCAAAATGCCATTGATACGGCGGCGGGGGCAGGGACATTTACCGTAGGGACAAACGCAGGATATCTGACGTTAACACCGGGAGGCGCTGTTACTTCCTATGTAATTGGTTCGCAAAGCGACTTAGGCTTTGCTTCTTCGTATAAATCAGGCGTTACTGCCCAGGATATCAGCTATCATGTTAGCCAAGGGAGCGAAGTTAAGGTTAATCTTGAAGGACAAAATGTGGTCGGCTGGTCAGGCGATAAGGATCATGGGGGGTATACGGAAGCAGGTTCGAATATCTTTGACACGATCGACAAGCTTTTAATCGGACTAAATGGCGAATCTTCCTATAAAGTAGCTTCTTACAATACCACAACGTTAGCGTGGGAAGTGAAAACGCTTCCGTCGCCAGCTACGACGAGTGCGGCTTTGATCAGTTCCTGCTTGGGAGATTTGGAAACGGATTTGAATCGCGTTACCAAAGCGCAGTCTGAACTAGGGGCGCGCATGAACTATGTAGAATCTACGGACTCTCGTTTGGGCAGCAATCAGCTTACTTATACGAAGCTGCTCAGCAATAATGAAGATATTGACGTAGCTCAGTCGTCCATGGAAGTCAGCACGGCGCAATCGGTGTATGAAGGCGCTTTGGCGGTGACGGCGAAAGTAACGAAGGCATCGCTTGTAGACTACTTGCGTTAGGGGGCTTTGGCGTGGCGACAACAAGTTCAGGTACGATTACAACTTCGACAGTTAATGGCACTTCTCGCATAACCGGCTTGTCATCGGGGGTTGATGTAGACTCCGTTGTTAAGGGTTTGATGAGCGCGGAGCGGGTAAAGCTTAACAAACTGGATCAGCAAGAGGAGCTGCTGGAATGGAAACAGGAAGCTTACCGGAATGTTTCCACTTCGCTGCAGACCTTTTCCACGACGTACTTGGACTCTATGGCGTCGACTAGCATTATAAAGCAAAGTACTTTTTTGCAGTATGAGGCTACAAGCAGCGACGATAATTTGATCAGCGCCTCGGCAACGTCGAATGCCAAAGCGGGGAACCATACACTTTCCGTGAGCCAGCTGGCAACGGCGCAAACCTTGAAAAGCAGTGGAGCTGCTAAGGCAACTTCTGCAGCCTCGTACGGCTTTTCTGCAGGAGACACATGGAGCATTAGCGTTGACGGTATATCGTATAGCGTGGATTTAGCGAGCGTGACCAACTTGGCTTCATTGCAAGAGGCTATTGATAAGGCTACAAACAGTGGAAGTGTTGCCGTGGGATATGGGAAATTAGCCGTTCAAGCTGATTCTGCAGGGAAGCTGGTCATGACCGCGGCAGACAATTCTATCTTGTCTTTTACGCCAGGTGCTCAATCCTCCTTGGGATTTGACGGAACGGCTGTTACGGCCAATGTAACAAAAAATATTCAAGGAAGTGCCACTCCCTCGTATAGCTTTGCTTCCACCGATACGTGGAAGCTTACCGTCGATGGAGCGGAACGGACTGTCAATTTAAGCGGTGTTACTAATTTGAGTATGCTGCAGAGCGCGGTAGATACCGCTGTAGGAGCTGGAAAATTAAAAGTATCAACCAATACCTCGGGCTATTTGACGGTAATTGCTGCGGACAGCGGCGTACAAGCGATAGCTGTAGCGGAGCAAAGTACACTAGGCTTTACTAGTAGCGGGGTTCTTTCTAATCGTTTGACAACTAGTGAAACGTTGAGTGAATTGGTGGCTAAAATAAATCCTTCTCTGCAATTTGGAGGAACCGATAGCGATGAGATCGCGTTTTCCATTAATGGAGTGAACTTCACCTTTGATGCGTCTGATACTCTGACTTCTGTGATGAATAGCATTAACAAGAGCGATGCAAAAGTGACGATGTCCTACGATACGGTGAATGATCGTTTGGCCCTTGTATCCAATACTACTGGAGCCGGGACTACGTTAACTGCGACTGACACGGAAGGGAATTTTATTAGTTCCTTATTAAATTGCAGCGTTGCGGCGCAAGATGCAAAACTCAAGCTGGACGGGAAAGAGCTGACACGCAGCAGCAATACGGTTGCCGTAGATGGCGTTACGTATACGTTGAACAAAGTGACTTCGAGCGAAGTCTCCGTTGGGGTGAAACAGAACACGGAGTCGACGGTTTCGGCTATTGTAAAGTTTGTGGATGCGTACAATTCTCTAATTACTACAGTAAAAGGAAAACTACAGGAAGATTATGATCGCGACTATACTCCCTTGACGGCGGAACAAAAGAGCTCTATGTCGGATACGGAAATTACAGCTTGGGAAAAGAAAGCGAAAGTAGGTCTTCTGGAAAGAGACAGCCTTTTAGACTCTTTTCTGACCGAGCTTAGGGAAGCGTTTCTGGTTAAAGTACCGGGGACTACATTGACGTTGGATGCCCTTGGAATTACTAGCAGCAGCTATGAAGATTATGGGAAATTGACGATTAATGAATCTACGTTACGCTCGGTTATTCAGAGTGATCCAGATGGAGTGATGACTCTTTTTACACAAAAATCTTCTTCCTATGGTAGTACTTCTTCAGCGCGCCTTCTTAGCGGTACGGAGCAAACGACGCGCTATAATGAAGAAGGCTATGGCATGCGATTCTACGATATATTCCAAAATTACATTGGGACAACGCGTGATACGAATGGCACTAAAGGGCTGCTAGTGGAAAAGGCGGGCTTAGCTAATGATGGCAGTGCCAGCGATAATACGTTGAGTGATGCTATGACCGACCTGAAAGAACGAATTACGAATGAAGAAAAACGGTTGAGCCAAGTGCAAGAGCGTTATTATGCGGAATATACTAACATGGAGACGTATTTAAACACATTAAGTGCGCAAATGTCTTCTTTTAGTAATAGCAGCTCCTAAGGAGGCGTAACGTATTGACGGAAGCAGAAATCGGTCGCTTTTTAGAGGGTGAATTAGAATTGCTTGAAGATTTGGCGGAGAATAGCCGCAAACAAACGAGAAAGTTAGAAAAAAGACTTTGGGCAGGCCTGCAGCGATTAAGCATGGAGCGAGATCAATTGTTATTGCGCTGGCAGAAATATAGCGACCAAAGAAAAGAAGCGGAAATGATGAGGGAAGATGGTTGGAATACTCTGCGTCAGACTGTTTTTCTTAAGCAACGAGAAGTGGAGCAACTGCACGGCGCATTGATAAAAGAAGTGGAATGCGCTAAGCGTATGGAAGCTTTGAAATTGCAGCAACTACGCAAAGGGCAAGCTGTTATAAACCATTATCAAGATCCATTACCTATCTCGATGCGATGGAATATTCAAGGATAAAACGCCTGGTGAAAATAATTATTCACCAGGCGTTTTGTATGCTAAAAGAGAGGATCGAGTTTTCATGGAACAGTGTGAAATCGTGGAAGCTGGTTTGAATTTGGCGCGAAGCGGCAAATTGCGTGAAGCGGCCATTTATTTTTGTAAGGCCATAAAAACGGACCCAGGTCGTGCAGAATTGTATCAGCATTTGGGAGAACTCTTAATTGCCTTAGATGAATGGGATAATGCTCAGAACTGTTTTGGACAGGTAATCGCTTTAAAACCAGATGCGGCAGAAGCTTATAATTACATGGGTGTTGTTTTGCGCCGCAAGGACCACTTGGAAGAGGCGGAGGAATGTTATCGTAAAGCTATTGAGCTGCAGCCGGAGTATCCGGAAGCCCTATACAATATGGGGAATTGTTTAAAACTACTAGAAAAATATGAGGAAGCGGAACAAGCGTATTTGAAAGCGCTAGAATGGCAGCCGGATTTGCTAAGGGCGCAGTTTTCTTTAGGAACCTTGTATTTGTTATTGGGAGAGCGAGAAAAAGGGTGGAAACTATATGACGCCCGTTTGGATTGGAAAGAAGAATTTCGCATTGACATCCCTATTTGGCAGGGAGAAAGCTTAATAGGACGCAGCATCCTTCTTTTTTACGAGCAAGGCTTTGGGGATATGCTGCATTGTCTTCGTTATGTCCCGCAAATTGTGGGTATGGCGAAAGAAGTTACTGTTTGGATTCAAGAGCCCTTGGCAAGACTGCTTAAGGAGATGGAACCGCCGTATCGGGTTTGCACCAGCAGTCGCGAGCTGGACGCAGCGCAGTTTGATTTCGCTTGCTCCATTTTTAGCCTGCCTGCGAAACTCACCTCTTTAGAGGCGGAAGTCCCGTATCTTTGGGCGGCCCAAGAAAAAAAAGAAACTTGGCGTGAAAAATTAGAGCCTACTGCCGAGGGGTGTCTTAAAGTCGGCGTGGTCTGGGCTGGAAATCCGGAGCATACAAACGATGAAAACCGGTCAATCTCATTTGAAGAGTTTCGAAGGATGTTTACGGTTCAAGGCATATTATGGGTGAATCTGCAGGTTGGCGAGGAACAAAAGCATTTCCAAGAAGCACCTGAACCTGCGCGGCTGTTCGATGCGGCGGGAGAGTTGACGGATTTTGCTGAAACGGCCGGGGTTATCGCTAATCTGGATTTGGTGATTGCTGTGGATACGGCGGTAGCGCATTTAGCCGGAGCGAT
>NZ_JAQUZF010000079.1:0-12546 GCF_028691475.1 Anaeromusa sp. | reverse complement strand
GCATAGAGCATGTGGCGAACGTAGTGACCTCGCAGCAGTCCGGCTGGAAATACGTTGTGCTGGTTGAAGCGGCGCAGCTTAATGAGAGCGCCTCCCATGTGCGCAGTGCGCTGCTGCTTGTGTTGGGGGTTACTATCCTGTTGGTTTTGGGTCTATCCTTTTTACTGGCGCGCCGCTTTGCCGCGCCCTTGACAAATGCAGCAGACTTGCTGGGGCAGCTGGGACAGGGCGATTTTTCACAAAAAGTGGAACCTGCGTATTTGAACTATAGCGATGAAAGCGGCGTTTTATTTCAGTCGTTGGAGAATATGCGTCAAGAAGTAGGCGCCCTGGTTGCCGGCGCTAGGAATGTAGCTGGTGATGTGGAAACGCGCTCTCGCCAATTGGATGCCAACGCTGCATCGGCGGCGCAGTCCGTAGAGGAAGTGGCGGCGTCAGTACAGGAGATTGCCACTGTTTCCGCTTCGCAAGCGAAAGAGCTGGAACAGGGCGTGGCCCGGATGCATGATATGGCTGGGCATGTGCAGCATGCCGGCAACCGTTTGCAGGATGTGCGCCAAGCCTATGAGATGATTCGACGCTTCAGTAAGGATCTAAATGAAATTGTGGGCGTGCTGAATCAGCAGATGAACGAAGAGCGGCAGGCGGTGGAAGGCGTTGACGCGGTAGTACAGCGCGTTGACCAGGAAAATCGTCGCATTGCTTCTTTTACCGAAGCCATTGAGGGGATTGCCGAACAGACCAATTTGCTGGCGCTTAACGCCTCTATTGAGGCGGCCAGAGCAGGCGAGCACGGTCGCGGCTTTGCCGTGGTAGCGGAAGAAGTGCGCAAACTGGCGGAGGAGAGCAGCCGGGCTGCTGGCGAAATACGGCAGGTAATCGGCCAGGTGCAGGAAGCTTCACACCAGGCGGTGACGGAAATTAAACGGGCCTGCGACGTTACGGAACGCCAGCAGGAGGCGGTACGGAGCACCGATGCCATGTTCCAGGAGATTACGCAAGCTGTCGAAGAGATGCAACGTGTTTTGAATGCGATGGAAGAGCGTTTTGGCGCTATGCTTCATGAAACCGAGGAAGTAGTGGGCAGCTTTAGTTCGTTGTCCGCCGGAGCGGAGGAGACTTCCGCCATTACAGGCCAACTGGCTTCGACGATGGATGGACAGGCCCAAGCGGTTCAGTCTGTGCAAACAGAAGCGAAGCAATTGCTGCAGGCGGTGGAAGACCTGCGCCAGGGAATCGCTAAATTTCGTGTATAAAACATAAGCTATTAATGGAAGAGCGCCGCTGCAAGCGGTGCTCTTCTTGCGTCTCAATGGTATAATTAAGAAATAAGCAGGGAAGGGGACGGGCAATGGCGATTTTACACGGTGCAGAGCCGTTTTTGCTGCCAGGAGGAGAAAAAGGAGTTTTGCTGCTGCATGGCTTTACTGGCTCGCCGGCGGAGATGCGGCTTTTGGGGAACGCACTGCATCAGGAAGGCTATACCGTGCTGGCGCCGAGGCTGCCCGGGCACGGAACGACGGTGGAGGAGATGGCCCAAACTCGCTGGCCGCTGTGGTATGGGGGCGCTGAAGACGGCTATTGGCTGCTTCGTTCCTTGTGCTCGCAGGTAGCTGTGGTGGGCCTTTCCATGGGCGGACTGCTGGCCTTGGCGTTAAGCGCGCAGCTGCCGGTATGGAAGACAGTGTCTTTAAGCGCCCCCATTGATTTGTATGATAAAAGAGCTCATTATGTAGATATGTTTCGTCTTTTTCGCACTTACGCGCCTAAAAAACGGCGTCGTTTTGCGGATTTAGATGATTGCTATACCGTAGCCTACGAGTCGACGCCGTTGGCTTGTGTGAAAAGTCTGCTGCAACTGATCCGCCAAGTACAGCGGTTGTTGCCTCGGGTGCAGGCGCCATTGCTGGTGATGCAGGGGCGCCGCGAACACACGGTGCGTCCCCGGAGCGCGCAGCATATTTACGAACAGGCTGGCAGTTTGCAAAAGGAATTGGTTTGGCTGGAGAAATCAGGTCATTTGGTGACCTTGGATGTAGAACGGGAGCTGGTCTTTGCGCAAGTGAAAGCGTTTTTGACGGCTCCCTAAGAAGAATGACAGGAGGGACAGAAAATGCCGGAAATAAAAGAAGATCCTAATCAGTGGTGCTTTGCCTGCGGCTCTTTGAATCCGATTGGCTTGAAGCTGCACTTTGAAGAAGATATGGCGGCTGGCGTGTATCGCAGCCGTTTTACGGCGGGACCGGAGCACCAAAGCTACAATGGCGTGATGCATGGCGGTCTTGTGAGTACGTTGCTGGATGAGATCATGGGGCGATACTACTATGCCAAAGGCAAGCAGGCTGTTACGGCTAAGCTGGAGGTTCGTTTTCGTGCGCCGACGCCGATTGGCCAAGAACTGTTGATTGAAGGAAGAGTTGTGGGACAACGAGGGAAAATGGCGGAAATGACAGCGCAAGTCCTTTTGGCGGACGGTTCGGTTACGGCGGAAGGAAAGGCCCTAGTGGCTATTCTAGGTGATTTGTTATGAGCAGCCTAGAAGAGATTGTGCTGTCTTTTATGCAAGAAGAAGCCTACCGGCCGTTGAGCGCGGAGGAGTTGGCGGCAGAGCTGCGCCTAAAGGGCAAAGATTTGGCTACTTTTTGGCAGGTTTTGGAAGAACTGGAGGAGCGGGCGGCAATCGTTAAAACTCGCTATGACCGGTATGGCTTGCCGGAAAAAATGAACCTTGTTGTCGGACGCTTGGCGATGACGAATAAGGGTTTTGGTTTTGTTATCCCCGAACTGCGCCAGCAGCCGGAGGAAAGCGATGTATTTATTGCTCCTGATGATATGGGGACAGCTATGCACAATGATCGAGTAATCGCGCGTGTGCATTCCCGACGGCCGGTACAGGGACGTTCGAGGGAAGGGGAAATCATTCGCATTGTGGGCCGGGCGAATTTGCAGATGGTGGGTCTCTTCGAAGCCGGGCGCAATTACGGTTTTGTCAGACCCGATGATGTGCGTTTGGGCCAGGACGTATTTATTCCCAAAGAGTTCTTTGGCGGGGCCGCCAGTGGCAGCAAAGTCGTTGTAGAGATTACTAGCTGGCCAGAGCGAAAACGCAGCGCCGAAGGAAAGATTATCGAAGAACTGGGACGCCCAGGAGATCCAGGCTTGGAAGTCTTGTCTATTTTGCGGCGGCATCAGCTTTCTTCCGACTTCGATGCGCCGGTGCTGGCGGAAGCCGACGCCGTGCCGGAAACCGTACAGGAAGAGGAATTGTCGGAACGGCGTGATCTGCGGCATTTGCCCATCATTACGATTGACGGCGAGGATGCCAAGGACTTAGATGATGCGGTTTATGTAGAGGCAATGGCTGATGGAGTGTACCGTCTAGGTGTTTATATCGCCGATGTGAGCCATTACGTAAGGGAAGGAAGCCGTCTTGATGTGGAAGCGCGGCAACGCGGTACGAGTGTCTATTTGGTGGACCGAGTGCTCCCCATGCTGCCGCAGCGCCTATCCAACGGCATTTGCAGCTTAAACGCCCAGGTGGACCGGTTGGTCATGTCTTGTGAAATGGAAATTGATTCCTCTGGGCGGGTTCGGCAATATGAAGTATTCCCGGCCGTAATTCGAGTTGCGGAGCGTTTTTCTTATACAGTAGTGAGGAAAATGCTTGTCGAGGGACTGGAGTCGGTGGAAGAACGGTATCATTCGCATTTGCCGCATCTAAAAAAAATGGAGCAGCTTTGCCACATTTTGCGCGAACGGCGTATGCGCCGCGGCGCTGTGGATTTTGATTTTCCAGAGCTCAAAGTAAAGCTGGATGCTGAGGGGCGGCCTTTGGAAATTGTCCGGCGTGTTCGGACCATTGCCGAGTCGGTTATCGAAGAATTTATGCTGGTAGCGAACGAAACAGTAGCGGAACACATGCATCGTCAGAAGCTACCGTTCTTGTTTAGAGTCCATGAGAATCCGGATCCGGAAAAATTGCTGAAGTTGGATTTGTTGCTGAATAACTTTGGAGAACAATTGCGGCGGACGCAAGGGGAAGTGCGCCCTGAGGCGCTGCAGAGGATTCTAACGCGTATTGCTGGGCGGCCAGAGGAAAAAATAGTCAGTACCGTTATGCTGCGCTCTTTAAAACAAGCGCGGTATGAAGCGGAAAACTTGGGGCATTTTGGTCTGGCGGCGCCGTATTACACACACTTTACTTCGCCGATTCGACGCTATCCGGATTTAATCGTGCACCGCATGCTGCGAGAGTGGCTGCAAAAAGGCTTTAAGGGAAAACGAAGGGAAAAACTAGAAAAAGAGCTGCCTGAAATTGCGCTGCACAGTTCGCAACGAGAAAGGGCGGCGGCGGAAGCGGAACGAGAAACCGTGCAGTTGAAGCTGGTGGAATATATGGAACGCTTCATTGGCGAAGAATTTGCCGGTGTGATCAGCAGTGTAACGGCCTTCGGCTTTTTTGTAGAGCTGGATAACGGTGTGGAAGGGCTTGTGCATATTTCTACGCTGGATGATGATTATTATCAATTTATTGAAGAACGTTACAGTTTGTTGGGGGAACGGACGCGTCGCCTCTTCCAATTGGGGCAGTCTGTGACGATCCGGGTGGCTCGCGTGAATTCGCTAGAGCGAAATATTGATTTTCAACTGGTTGCCGGCGGGGAAAAGCAGCCTAAAGGCGTTGGGGACGAGAAAAGGGTGCGCCCGGTTGTTGCAAAAAAACAGAATGCGCCGCATAAGCCGAAACATCAGGCAGGTAAGGATGTTGTTGGGGGAAAACGCGGCAAACCATCGGACCGGGTTAAAAGCAAGAGGAGGAAAAAACAATGAGTCAAAATGGGGCGGGAATAAAGATTGTCTCGGAAAATCGCAAAGCCCGCCACGATTATCATATACATGAGACGTTTGAAGCGGGAATTGTCTTGACCGGTACGGAAGTTAAGTCATTGCGCGCCGGTAAGGCTAATTTAAAAGATAGCTATGCGCGTATTGAAAATGGTGAAGTATTTTTGCAACAAATGCATATTAGCCCCTATGATCAGGGGAATCGTTTCAATCACGATCCGTTGCGGCCGCGCAAGCTGCTGCTGCATCGCCAGGAAATTAATCGTCTTTTGGGGAAAACCAGGGAAAAAGGCTTTTCGTTGGTGCCTTTGAAAATATACTTTGCTCGAGGGAAAGCCAAAGTAGAGTTGGCCTTGGCCAGTGGTAAAAAGCTATATGATAAACGACAGGATTTGGCGGAACGCGACGCAAAGCGCGATATGGAACGGGCGCTGCGTGACCGGCAAAAAGAGTAGAAGGACCGCTTTAGCGGTCCTTCTTTCCTTTAACAAGACACTATTTTACCAATTGAACTGTGCGAGATATATGTATCAATGATTTTGAGGTTTCCAGTAGTTTTTTTGCTTAAATGGGGCGTAAAAGCAAGGCAGGGAAAACTTAATAATCGACGAATATAAGACAAAAGCATATTTATATATCTTTAAATAATCGGAATTGGTTAGGGAGCTAAGCTAGTTCTTTTTAGTGACTGCTTGGCGTTTGCTGGCGAAAGGAGCCGGACTTGGGAATGCAAATAGAAGATCTGGTGGTAGAGACCATTGAAGCGATTTCTTGCGTGATGCGGCAGGCTGTGAGAGAGCATCGGCAAAAGGCGGAAGCAGGAACGGATCTTTGCGCGCTGACCCTGACGCAGCTGCATTATCTTCATGCAGTACGGGAGTTGGGGCGGCCCACTTTTCGTGATCTTGTAGAAAAATTTCAAGTGAAAAAATCGACAGTAACGGCGATTGTGCAGAAATTAGTGCAGAAGGGATATGTGTACAAATGTCAGTCTCAAGAAGATCTGCGAGTATATCATATTCATCTGGCGCCAAAAGGAGAGCAGCTGATTCAACTGGAGGATGAAGGGTATCGCTATTTTGCTAAACAGCTTACAGCATGCTTGGACGAAACGGAGCGAAAGCAATTTGCGATGATGCTGCAGAAAATAAATACTAAGGCGCATGAAAACCGGAAATGATGGGAGGCTGGGTGAATGCGCATGCATGTTCCCTTAGATTCGTTGGAACGTTGGAAGGAGTATCTGGGCAATTCGGCGCAATGGGAGTGCTCCAAGGAACTGCGGCATATGGCGCAGCTTTGGTGGCAGGATGAGGAACTGCCTGCTTACGTGCTGGCTATGGCGGCCAGGCAGCCTCGTTTGCAAGGCTTGAAAAAACTTTTCGCTTTTCCTGAGTATCGATTACCCTTGCCAAAGGGCGGCGTACCGTCGCGCAGTGATTTGTATGTGCTGGCGTGTAACCAGCAAAGAGAACTGGTTGTGATGATGTTGGAAGCGACGGCTTGCAATGCTATGGGGCCTTCAGTGCAGGAATGGCTGCGTCTAAAGGGAAAAACGGCGACCGTAGAGCGTGAAGACGTTCCCAAAGCGGAAGACGACTCGCGGACGGAATTTTTATCGGCTCAGCTGGGCTTGTTGGGGCAGAGTCTTGTGCATGTAAAATATCAATTTTTATATCGCACAGCCTTGGCGCTCTTAGAAGCGGAACGGGTCGGCGCAAGGCGGGCGACAGTATGGTTTCACTGTTCTGAAGAGGGCAGCTTGCAAGAGTATAGAAAGTTCGTAGCCCTTTATGGCGTAGAAGGAGAAGCCGATACCCTTTGCGGGCCGGTTGAGGTTCGAGGCGTGGAACTTTTTTTTGCTTGGGTTTTTTTTCGTGATTGCCAGGAGTAAACGGCAGCCAAGAGTTTAAGAATATAAATAAACAGATGTCTCATTGAGAGGCGTGCAGCGTTGGCTTTTTCCCCAAGGAGTTTGGAAAATGCGGACGGTTGTGGAACGAGGTGGGCTTATGCGGATTTTGATTGTAGATGATGATTTGCTGATACGTACGATGCTGACGGATTATCTGCAGGGAAAAGGGCATGCTGTATGGAAATGTGCGTCCGGCGAGGAAGCGCTGGCATTGTTTCATCAAAATCGTTTTGACTTGGTCTTTACGGATCTGTGCATGCCTGGCATGTCGGGTTTGGAATTATTGGAGTGCTTAAAGGAAGAGCCTGGTCGTGATGAGTTTGAAGTGGTAATGTGTACTGCTTTTGGCGATGTACAGTCGGCGGTAGCGGCTTTGCGAGCCGGAGCGTATGATTACTTGCAAAAACCGCTGCAATTGGACGAAGTTGCGCTGCAGATAAGCCGCATGGAAGAGCACTTGGCCTTGCGACGGGAAAATAAACTTTTGACCGAGCGTTTTAGCGAATGCGTCGAAGCGGAAATTAAAGAAGCTCGTGATGAACTGTCTCGTTTGCGTACGGAGCTGGGATATGGAGGGGCGACTGAAATTGTGGTGGCCTCGCCAGCGATGAAACAGGCGGTGGAATGGGCGCAGCGGTTTCATTTGGATCGCAGTGTACCGGTGCTGATTGAAGGCGAGACCGGAACCGGCAAGGAAATTTTGGCGCGTATTGTGCATCATGGAGCGGACTGTCATGGTCAGCCATTTATTGATGTGAATTGTGCGGCCTTAAACGCCAACATGTTTGAAAGCGAGCTGTTTGGTTATGAAGCTGGCGCCTTTACCGGCGGACTGCGAACTGGTAAGAAAGGCAAACTAGATTTGGCCCAGGGCGGAACCTTATTTTTAGATGAAATCGGCGAGCTGCCCTTAGAACTGCAGGCGAAGCTGCTGCGGGTGCTGCAAGAGCATGAATTCTACCGCGTAGGCGGCCTAAAAAAGATAAAATGCGATGTGCGCCTTATTTGCGCTACGAATCGAAACTTGCAGGACATGGCCGACAGCGGCGAGTTTCGGAGAGATTTATACTATCGGCTGCATGTGGGACGTATATTGATACCTCCTCTTCAGGAGCGAGTCGAGGATATTGTGCCTCTCTTTGAATCGTTTTTACAGCAAAAAGCTGGCGGTAAATATCAATTGACTGATTCGGCCAAGCAATATTTACGCTGTTATTCCTGGCCTGGAAATGTACGGGAGCTGCGCAATGTAGTGGAACGGGTTACTTTGTTTTTGCCGCCGGGGCGTATCGCTCTGAAGGATTTGCCTGTAGGAGTGTCTGAAAAGGGGCCGGTAATGCAATGCTTGCTGAACCCTTATGATTTTGTACTGCCAGAAGAAGGCTTTGATTTAGACGATTTTATGCGGCGCATTATCGAAAGTGTCGTGAAGCGTTTTGATGGTAATAAGACAGCTGCAGCTCAATATATGGGCTTGACACGCAGAGCGATTTATAGTCGCTTATATTCCAAACGACAACCGGAAGGTGAAGAGTAGTCGATGGCGCAGGGTGTACCCATGCGTACAGTTGAACGTTAATTTGTACCGGGATGTACGAAATGGTGCGCTAACTAGACCGAAAGGCCTGGAATCAGGCCTTTTTCTTTTGGCATGGCTTTTGCTATTAATAACAATGACAGCAAAACAGACATGAAGGGATGGGGTCGTTGATGCAGTACGCAGCTTACGAAACACAACCGATGGTGAAATGGGCGCAGGAAGTATTGCGATCCGGACAGCGTATTTTGGAAATGGCGGAAAAAATGCAAAATAATGGCAGAGACATGCAAGCTTTAAGTATTGACGTGATTTCTTGCCATGGTCAAGCGGTAGAATGTTTTTCCAGTTCTCACAAGGATCTGGCAAGCCGGGTCATGCAGGCTGTGGATGATATTGATTTTTTTGTGCGAGAATCGTATGCGTGCCAAAACGGCACCAGGCAAATGCTGCGCGCCGTTTTTTTGGTGGGCTTTTACGGCTATTTGGCGGAAGGAAACCGCAAGGCCTTGTTGCGCAAATGCCTTTGGGCCAAGCAATTGCGCCGGGGCATGTGCAGCGAAGAGCAAGTTACATACTTGCATGATCCTATAGAGCGTTGTGGCGACTGACTCCAGGCGATTTAAGCAGGCTGTTCTTTTTGGTACACTGCCAATTTTTTAAAAGTCGCTGTAGGGTTCGTAAACCTAAAGGGATCTTTTGATAGGCAGGGGATTGGAAGGCTGGACAGAATTTAATACCAGAAGGCTGTCAGCGAGAGGGAAAGCTTTCCGTTACTTGTCTGGAGAAAGGGGCTTTAGAAATGGATTTACAACACGCTTTGCAGGTGGTTAGCGCCTTAGCGAGAAAAGTTGGGGCGATGCAAAAGGAGTCTTTAGGGCGGCGCGACTTGTTGGTGCAGACCAAAAGCAGCGGGATTGATTTAGTGACCGAAGTAGATGTTCGTTCAGAAACAATGATTTTGGAGGCGCTGCGCCGTGAATTTCCTGCTTGCGCCATTATGTCGGAAGAATCAGGAGCAAGCGGACCGGAGGGCGAATACTGCTGGGTTGTAGATCCGTTGGACGGTACGACGAATTATGCGCAAGGCCTGCCAATTTTTGCTGTTTCCATCGCGTTGCAGTATAAACAAGAAAGTGTATTGGGCGTTGTTTATGTGCCGATGCTGGACCAACTTTTTTCGGCGGTAAAAGGCGGCGGCGCGAGAAAAAACGGTGTGCTGCTGCAGGTTTCGGATAAACCGTCACTGGAGTCTTGTGTGTTAGCGACAGGCTTTCCTTATGATGTGGCTACGCATCCTTTGAATAATCTGGACTATTTTAATTCGTTACTTCTTAAAATTCGGGCGGTGCGGCGTTTTGGCGCGGCAGCGTATGATTTAGCCTGTGTAGCGGAAGGATCTTTTGACGGCTATTGGGAAATGAATTTGTCCCCTTGGGATGCGGCGGCAGGTGTTTTGCTGGTGACAGAGGCCGGGGGTGTGGTACATTCATTTCGAAATGATCGGAAGATTTCGCTGGTGGCGGCATCTCCCCGTGTCTACGAGTGGATAGCAGCGGAATTGCAGCAAATTGATGCAGGAAGATGAAACTGAATTCCTGAGATGATATTTTACAACGCGAACAAAATACGTTACAATATAAAAAGAGCGTTTACAAGCGCTCTTTTCTTTAATACATATAGTTAACTATCTGCACAAAAAAGGTTAACGAGGATGGTGGGTTTCATGAAAGAAAATCTGGTAGAACAACAAGATAAACAGTATGTATGGCATCCGTTTACGCAGATGCAAGGGTGGCTGGAAAATCAGCAGACCGTAATTTGCGAAGCCAAAGGCATAAAACTGACCGATACGGAAGGGCGCAGCTACTATGACGGCGTATCTTCTCTATGGGTTAATATCCATGGGCATCAGCGGCGCGAAATTGACGAAGCCATCATTGCGCAATTAGGAAAGGTAGCACATAGTACCGCATTGGGCTTGGCCAATATTCCGGCGGCTGAACTGGCGGAGCAATTGGTAGCGTTGGCGCCGGATGGACTGGAGAAGGTCTTCTATTCGGATGACGGCTCTACGGCAGTTGAAGTGGCTTTGAAAATGTCTTTTCAATACTGGCGTCATCAAGGGCAGCCAAAGAAAGAAAAATTTGTAGCTTTAACGCAAGCGTATCACGGCGATACGATTGGCGCGGTGAGTGTCGGCGGTGTTGATCTTTTTCATCGTACCTTCCAACCGCTTTTGTTTAAAACGATGCAGGCGCCGTCGCCTTCCTGCTATCACTGCAGTCAGGACGCGACAACCTGCGCCAAGCAGTGCTTGCAAGAGATGGAGGCGCTTTTAGCGGCGCATCATCAAGAAATTGCCGCTGTAATCGTGGAACCGCTGGTGCAGGCGGCAGCAGGCATGCTGATGTCGCCTCCGGGCTATTTAGCGGCGGTGCGTCAATTAACGAAAAAGTATAAGGTACACCTTATTGCCGATGAAGTGGCTACCGGTTTTGGCCGTACCGGAAAAATGTTCGCCTGCGAGCATGAAGGAGTCAGCCCGGATTTTATGGCTCTTTCTAAAGGTATTACCGGGGGTTATGTTCCGTTGGCGGCTACGCTGACAACGCAGAAAATTTTCGATGCTTTCCTGGGCGATATGGAGTCAAAGCGTACTTTTTATCACGGGCATTCCTATACGGCCAATCAGCTGGCTTGCGCAGCAGCGCTGGGCAGCCTGAAAATATTTCGCGACGACAAGGTGATTGCAGGCTTGGAGAAAAAGGTTGCCTGTGTGGCTGAGGCCCTTAGGAGTATTGCTTCTTTGGAGCATGTAGGCGACGCAAGACAACGCGGCTTGATCGTCGGGATTGAGCTTATGCAGGATGCGAAATCCAAAACACCCTATCCTTGGGGCGAAACTATGGGCGCCCGGGTTTGTTTGAAGGCGCGCGAGTACGGGTTATTCATCCGCCCGGTGGGAGATGTGGTTGTTTTTATGCCGCCGCTGGTCAGTACGGAAACAGAGCTTTTAGATATGCTGGCGCTGCTTCGCAAAGCGGTTGTAGCCGTTACGGAAGAAGGCGCCGTGGTATCCGGCGGCGGCGGGGCTCACTTTTAGAAGAATGAAACAGGACAGTGCCGATTTGCAACACTGTCCTGTTTTTTCTCCTTGTATAGCTTTGCGGTTTAGGAAAAAATAAAAATAAAAAATATAATTTCGAACATTACAAATAAGAATAAATAAACTGCATAAAAATTAAATAATAATAAAATAGAGCCGTATTTATGAGAACATGATACAGTATAAAAGCTATATTTTTTCAAAATAATGTATAGAGAGGAGTAAAACAAACTTATGCTAGTAATGGAGTTTTTAGTCATTCTAGCCTGCCTGCTTGTTGGGACTCGTTTTGGAGGTATGGGCCTGGGCCTAATCAGCGGCATCGGACTTTTTGTTCTTTCTTTTGGTTTTGGGTTACAGCCTGGTAAACCTCCCGTGGATGTTATTCTTACTATTTTGGCGGTGATTAGCTGCGCTTCGGTGTTGCAAACTGCAGGAGGGCTAAATGTCATGATGCAGTTCGCCGAACGCTTGCTGCGTCGTCACCCTCAGTATGTCACGATTTTGGCGCCTTTGACAACTTGGACGTTGACTGTTCTCTGCGGTACTGGCCATGTGGTATATACGATGTTCCCTATTATTTACGATATCGCTCTTAAAAAAGGGATTCGTCCTGAACGGCCGATGGCGGTTGCTTCTGTGGCTTCGCAGATGGGCATTTGCGCGTCTCCGGTGTCGGTGGCGGTAGTGTCCATGGTTTCTATTTTTGCTGCCTCCCATGGCGTAGGGCAGAGCATTGGCATTATCCAGCTCTTGTCAGTCGCTATGCCTTCTTCACTGGCTGGCGTGCTGATTGCGGCGCTGTGGAGCTTGCGTCGCGGCAAGGATTTGGATAAAGACGAGGAGTTTCAAGCCAAGCTTAAGGATCCGGAGCAGAAAGAATATATTTACGGCGGCTCCGAAACCTTGTTGGATAAAGTGTTTCCTAAAGAAGCCTATTGGGCTACTTGGATCTTTTTCTCCGCGATTTTGGTGGTAGTTGCCTTAGGCGCTATTCCAGAGCTGCGTCCTGCTTTTGGCGCTCCTGGAAAAATGAAGCCGATGTCGATGAACTTGGTCATCCAGATGCTGATGCTGATTGCTGGCGCCGTTATTTTGATGGCCTGCAAGGTGAATACTCGCGAAATTGCCAATGGCGCT
>NZ_JAQUZF010000078.1:0-12556 GCF_028691475.1 Anaeromusa sp. | reverse complement strand
GACGCTAGGGGATGGCGTAAAATACGAGGTTCCTGTTGCACCAAAAGCACCTCCTAAAAAATCAAGATAACCTGGTACGATCAATATAATGGGTGTGGAACAAATCTTCCGCCAAAGGACTGAGCGGCTTTTGGGCAAATCGCGCGTACATATCCTGCAAAGCGGCGTTATTATGGCTTTGCCGCACAGCTGCCTTGACGTCGTCTTTGTAGAGTCCCTGGGTGCGCATTTTTATGTATTTTGTGCGGTCCTGCACTAAGTCCGTGGTGATGTAGGCGCCTGTCCAGAGTACAGCGCCGGCTACGCCGGTAAGCTGGAGAAATTCCCGACGCGTGATTTTTACGGCTTTTTCAACATAACTGTATTTGGCCACAGCTTAATCCTCCTTAATTCCAGGGCAGCATGGGCTTGTATTTGTCAATCCACGACGTGCCCATAGGGTAGATGGGCTGGCCGCCGCCGTTAATACAGCCGCCGGGGCAGTTCATTACTTCGATAAAATGATAGGGAGATGTTCCGGCTTCTACCTGCGCTAAAAGCGGCTCAATGTTTTCTTTTAAGCCATGAACAACCGCCACGCGCAAGGTAAGCTCTTTACCAGTCTTGGCATCAGTTATGGTAATAGAGGCATCCTTGACGCCATTGAGTCCTCGTACAGGCGTTAAGGTCAAATTCGCCAGTTCTTTGCCGGTGATAAGGTAGTAAGCGGAACGCAGGGCGGCTTCCATGACGCCGCCGGTGTTGCCGAAAATAGTACCGGCGCCGCTATACTGCGCTAACGGATTATCAGCATCGGTAAAGTCGGCGGTTTGGCGAAAGTCGATGTTCAGCTTGCGCAGCAGACGGGCCAAATCACGGGTTGTGAGCACGGTGTCAATATCCGGATAATCAGCGCTGCTGCCTTGCTTGCGCCAGTACGCAGCGGCGCTGTGAAATTCCGGTCGCGAAGCTTCAAACTTCTTCGCCGTGCAAGGCATGACGCCCACGACGTAAACTGATTCCGGCGCTGTCTTCCAAATTTCTTTAGCCCCGTAGGTTTTGGCTAGGGCGCCAGCCATCATCATAGGAGATTTGGCGCTGGAGAGATTGGGCAATAGTTTGGGGTGATTCAACTCTATGTAACGAATCCACGCGGGACAGCAGGAGGTGAACTGCGGCAGGGGCCCGAGATGGTGAGCGGCCGGTTCGCCTAAAAGGGAGTGACGGATTTTGGCTACTAATTCGCTGCCTTCTTCTAAAATAGTTTGGTCTGCCGTGAAGTTGGTATCTAAAATTTTAAAGCCGGCTTTTTTGAGCGCTCCATAGAGCTTTTCCGTCAACAGAGAGCCAGGTTCAAAGCCGAATTCCTCGCCGATGGCTACGCGTACGGCGGGAGCAATAGTCGCAACCACCGTTGTGCGACTGTCTTTTAGCTTTTCAATGAGAGAATCTACTGGATCCATGGTGTCCTGAGGGGCTCCAAAAGGGCAATTAACTAAGCATTGACCGCAAAAAATACATTTTTCCGAATCGATGCGGTGGGGGGACCCATATTTTCCATCAATAGCCTGGGTCGGGCAAAATTGCTTACAGGAATCACAGCCTTTGCATTTTTGCTTGTCAATGGCTATGATCCGAGTTTGCTCTTGTGCTTGAAAGCCTTTCACCGGGATACCTCCTCTGTCTTGCGAGCAACGTTGCAGGTAAATATAAAACGAAGTAGTATTTTTTTAACTTTACTTACAGGATAGTGTATACAAAAAGAAAGTGTCAACGATAACAAATAAAAATAAATAAATAGAAAAATAAATAAAACCGAGAGAATTACAGAAAGGATATAGTATAAGAAGAAAAATGAAGATACTGCAAGTGAAAAAACAAAGCTCTACTGTTTGAATACAAAAAGAAAACTAACGCAATAATATTGAGTATACTTGTAAAGTTACAGAAAAACAATAGCTTGCAAAGAAGTTTGAAAATAAATGTAAATTAAATAAAGAGATACTTTATCCTGATAATTTGTTTGTATTTATCTAACTGGTTCCTATGAAGAATAATTTTCTGCGGAGGTTTTTTTAAGGTAAAAGTAAAAATAGCCTCTTAAAAGCCCGCCCAAAGTTTTCCAGTACAATCTACTGTCTAACGGTGGGCGGGCTTTTAAGAAGCTGTATTGTATGATGATGGTTATTCCGCAGGCTTTGGCAGTGAATATGAGGCTAACGCGGCAATGACAGGCAGTACGGTCAAAATGGTGAAGGAAAACGCAAGACCGTGCTGGTCCGCCAGCCATCCCAGCCCTGGAGCCGCGATGCCGCCGACGCTGACTGCAAGGCCTAAGGTGATGCCTGAGGCAAAGCCCATGCGGCGGGGCAGATATTTTTGTCCGAGAACGACCGTAGGGCTATAGGGCGCAAAAAGACTCAGGCCAATAGGGATGAGCAAGGCCATGGCTAGAGTGGGCTCTTCTGTAGAAACAAAGAGCAGGAGAATTGGAATAAGCAGCAGATAGCCTGCGCGGATAACCCGCAGATAACCATAGCGATCCGCCCAACGGCCGCCAAAGAAAGTGCCGATCACGCCAATGCTGAAGAGGACGGTCAAGGCGCTGCTGCCGGCCGTGTGGCTTTGAAGCAGCACATGAATCCAGTAAAGCGGGATGAATGTATTTAGGCCGGCGAAAAGAATGGAACGGCAAATGACGACAATAGATAAACGGCCGAAGGCAGGCCAGTTGTCTGGTGCGCTTTGCAATTCGGCAGCGGCGGCTTTGATGCTTAGGCTGCCGAATTGCCGCATGCGCTGCTGTAGAAAAAAGCAGACGCAAAGGGCTGGAATCAAAAAAAAGACAGTACTTTTTAAGCCGCCAGCTAAGACCAGGAAGGTTCCAAGCAAAGGGCCGACGGCAAAGCCAGCGTTGCCACCGATGCCGAAAAGACCGATGCCGGTGGCTTTTTTGTCGCCCGCGGCCAGATTGGCTAGGCGCGCCGCTTCCGGGTGGAAGGCGGCCACGCCGATACCGCTTACGGCCACCGCTAAGAACATGGCAGCGTAAGAGTCTACCCACCCAAGGAGCGCTAAGCCTAGACCAGCCAGGAGGACGGCCCACGGCATGAGCCGGGGCCTGTCCAGGCGGTCAGCATAAAATCCGAAGAGCGGCTGGATAATCGAAGAAGTCAAGCTGTTGGCAAACATTAAACCAGCTGCCGCAGCGTAACTGAGTTGGTGTTCCGTCATGAGAAACGGCAGCAAGGCCGGCAAAGCGCCTTGGTTGAGGTCGGTAAAAAAATGGCCGCTAGTCAGCCAAGTAATGGAACGGCGATTCATGAATAAAAAACTCCTTACAATTTCTTCAATTGTGTTTTACGAGCTCGTTCCGCTAAAGTAGAAGAATGGCCGCGTTGGGGGATGTCCTCTTCTTTCATTTGCAGCTCCTGCGCTAGAAGCGCACGGACCCTGGGGCCGCAGAACGTTCCCTGGCAAAGGCCCATGCCTGCGCGGGTGCGGCGCTTAACGGCGTCGACGGAGAGAACCGGAAGGCCGCGGCGGAAGCAGTCCAGGATTTCCGCTTCCGTAACATTTTCACAGCGACAGATGAGATGAAGCGCGGGGTCGCTATGTGTTGTAGTTCCCTGGAAGTCTTCGCTTTTGGGGCGGATGATGGGGGCGCGTTGCGCCTGGAAGTTGGGGTTTGCTTCTAGATGCAGGCCGCTATCTTGGAGCAGCGTAACTACCTTTAAGGCGATGGCGGGGGAGGAGGTCAATCCAGGAGAATCAATGCCGATGAGGTTGATTAGGTCGGGAAGGCGAGAGGCATCAATTACCCAGTCCTTTTGATTTGATACCGGACGATTGCCGGCAAAGGATGTCAAGGCTTGGCGCATATCGAATCCAGGAACCGATAGACGTGCTGTTTGGGCGATGAAACGCAGTGTTTCCTCATCGGTGCTTACATCGTTCTTATCATCGATTTCCTCGGCGTTCGGACCCAGCATAAGATTGCCGTGGTACGTAGGCGTTACCAGGATGCCTTTGCCAAGAGCGGTGGGGACTTGGAAGATGACGGAATTTGCTAAGTAGTTCTGGGCTTTAGATAAAAGAAGGTATTGGCCGCGGCGAGGGGTGATCTGGTAATCAGTTAGGCCAGCCATGGCGGCAATGTTGTCGCTGTGCGCGCCGGCGGCATTGATTACATAGCGGGAGCTTAGCGTTCCTTGGGTAGTGGTAATAAGGAAATGATCAGATCGTTTTTCCAACTGCCGCACTTCATGGCGGAGCTTGAGCTCTACGCCGTTAGCCACGGCGTTTTCCATTAAGGCAATGACAAATTCATAAGGAGAAGTAACGCCTGCTTGAGCGCAATATAATGCGCCGGTTACTTCGGCGCTGACATGGGGTTCGCGGCGGCGCATTTCTTCGCCGTCGATTAGTTCCAGACCGCCGACGCCGTTCTGCTGGCCCTGCTCGAAGAGACGCCGCAGCGTTGCTAAGCTTTCCTGATCAAAAGACAGGACATAGGAGCCGATTTCCCGGTACCCAAAATGCAGCTCTTCATCCAGCTGGGCATACATGCGGTTTCCCTTTACGCAAAGTTCGGCCTTCAACGTGCCTGGCTTATCGGAATACCCTCCATGTACGATGCCGCTGTTGGCTTTGGAACAACCGCAACTGACATCATCTTCACGGTCTAGGACGCAGATATTGAGTTGATAGCGAGATAATTCCCGGGCGATATTAGCGCCGACGACACCGGCGCCGATAATACAAACGTCATACATGGTTGTCGCCTTCTTTCTTTGCAAAGAGTATTTTAATAAGAGTTCTCATTCGTTTGCGAAAATCCTTCTCCGCATAGTGAAGGGCGATTTTACTCTTGGCGATGTTAGAAAAGAGAATGGTTTTTCCGCTATTTCAGGGGGAGGCAGCAGGAAAATGGAAGCATTGCTGCGAATAGGAAGAGAAGGAAACGAAGGCCCCGGTCTGGCCAGGAAGGTGCAAGATAAAATGGCGGATATATTGGAAAAGCTGGTTGCCTTATTGCCGACAATTAGGGAGGCAATGGCTGATACGGATGTGGGACTAAGCGTCAGTGATTGCGAAAAAGTTATTTATTATAACCCTGGGCGGACGTTGGATTTGAAGGTTCCGTCGGGGGCTCCTCTGCGCGAGGGCATGGTATTAATGGATGCGATTCGGCAGCAAAAGCGTATTGCCAGACGGCAGGAGAAAGATATATGGGGAATTCCTTTTATTGCTACGGCGCTGCCTGTGAAGGAAGAGGGCCGGGTGGTAGGGGCGATTTCTTTTCAGACTGCAGTAGCTCGGCAAGACGCCTTGAAGGATATGGCCAACAAATTGATGGATAACATTAATCTTTTAGCCAGCACCAGCGAAGAAGTGACGGCGCAGACCCAGGAGATGGCGGCGGTGACGCGTGGCTTGGCGGAAATGTCGCAAGAATCGCAGAAGCGAACCCAAGATACAGGCCAAGTATTGGCGTTGATTCGCAATGTGGCCGGGCAGACGAATTTGCTGGGGTTGAACGCGGCCATTGAAGCCGCTCGCGTTGGCGAAGCAGGGCGAGGCTTTGGCGTGGTGGCTGAGGAAATACGCAAATTGGCTACTAGCAGCTCCGAATCCATTCAAAAGATTGACGGGATTTTAAAAGCCGTTGCAACCGATAGCGACAGGACCTATGAGGAAATTCAGCGCATTAGCGGCAATTTGGCGCAAGTGGCGCAGGCGGTATCCGGCATTGCGGAGGCGGTGCAGGAAGCCTTGGCAGTGGCCCAGGAACTGGACGGCCTGGCCAATAAATTGGCGGGAGAATAATCAGCAGGAGGAAGAACCATGAAATTTAAATTTCTTCACAATAATATTAATGTCTTAGACCTAAAGCGTAGTATGGAGTTTTACCAGAAAGCATTAGGATTAAAGGAAAGCCGCCGCAAGGAGCGGCCGGGCTTTATCTTGGTATACTTGGGAGATGGCGGCCAAACGCCGCATTTGCTGGAACTTACTTGGTTGAAGGACCGTACGGAACCGTATAATTTGGGCGACAACGAGATCCACTTGGCCTTTGAAGCCGATGATTTTGAAGCGGCTCATGCTTTACATACGGAAATGGGTTGTATTTGCTACGAAAACAAAGAAATGGGGATCTACTTTATTCAAGATCCGGACGGCTATTGGCTGGAAGTTCTTCCGAAGCGAAGCTGAGACGCTGCAAGACATTTGTGCCGGTCATATTTTAAAAGGTTTCCAGAGAGGAGCAGCTTTTTATATGCAAAAGGCAAAAGCCAAACAGGCAGTTCGGCATGCAAGGCTGCTGGAACAAGTGAATATGGAAAAAATGGAAGCCTTTCGCCATCAAATCTACTATTGTGATCCCTATACGGAAATGCATGCGGAACATGTGGGGGAATTGATGGCCGGTTTGGCGACGCAGATGGGCTTAAATTCGGAAGAAATTACCTTAGCCTACTTGGTCGGGTTGGTACATGATGTGGGGAAGATTTCGGTCCTGGCGGAAGTTTTGACGAAAACGGGGCGTTTAAGCGACGAAGAGTTTGCGATTATGCGCCAGCATGCAGAAGCGGGAGAAACATTGCTGCTTCAAGTAGAAGGAGCGCAATGCGTAGCCGATATTATTCGCCATCATCATGAGCGTTTTGACGGGCGCGGCTATCCAGACCAAATGAAGGGTAAAGAAATTCCCTTATATAGCCGGATGCTGGCTTTATGCGATACCTTTGACGCGATGACTACCCATCGCTGCTATCGAAAACCAGTAGAAATACCATCTTGTTTGCGAGAACTTCTTCGGTGCCGGGGCGGACAGTTTGATCCGGTACTGACGGATTGCTTTTTGGCATTTTTAGAGGAACGTTTTGGAATTGTGGCAGTGGAAGAACCCAAAGAGAGCGCTCAGGCTTTTTAGCCGAGCGTTTTCTTTTTTTACTACGCCAGAATTTATAAGCTTTTACGCCCTGCGGACCGTCTTGCTCCAATAAAAGTCTCAAATACAATCGCGGCCGCCGCCGACTCAGTCGAACCCTCTCGCGACTCCGGTTCTCTTGTTCCATATTTTCACTGTTCTGTGTGAAGTTCCCCTCAAAGCGCCGCGCAGCGGTTTTTCTTAGTAAAAAAATAGTTGCAAGGGCTTTCTTGTGAAGACGGTATTTTTTTCTTTTGCAGAAGACGGTCTTTGCAAGAAAAAGGGAAAAATGAATGTTTTCGAAAAAGGCGAAGAAAAATGCATGCGCGTGACTGAAAAATGTCTTTTGTGGCAGGAATGTGTATGGAAATCAGCGGTTTTGCGGAAAAATAGCCTAAGAAGGAAATTTAGCAAGAACAGCGAATTTCCGAGAAAGTGCGTAAGCGGCAGGAGCGAAATACTGAAATAAACAAGGAGGTTTTTATACGTGGTAATTATGGCATTGTTATTGGCGTTGGTCATGACCATTTGGGTCGGCTATATGATCGTCAAGAAGTACAAGCCGCAGCCGGTATTGTTTTTTGGCGGCATGGTATTAATGGCCGGGGCAGTGATGCTGGGGGTGGGGACCATTCTGCCGGCTAAAGAGGCAACTGGTTTTGTCCCCTTTGACATGTTTGAGTTTATCCGCAAAACTCTCAGCTCCCGAGCGGCGGGTCTGGGACTCAGCATTATGGCAGTAGGCGGCTTTGCCCGCTATATGGAACATATTGGAGCCAGCCGGGTGCTGGTGAAAATTGCGATTAAACCGTTAGGGGTTCTCAAGGCGCCGTATGTGGTATTGGCGGCGGCCTTTATTATCGGGCAATTTTTGGGTTTGTTCATTAACAGCGCCTCCGGCTTAGGTATGCTGCTGATGGTAACGATGTTCCCTATTTTGGTCAGCTTAGGAGTCAGCCGCGTTTCCGCGACTGCGGTAATCGGCACGACGATGTGTTTGGATTGGAGTCCGGCGGATACGGGAAGTATTCTTTCCGCCACAACGGCGGGGCTGGATATTACGACCTATTGGACGCAGTATCAGATACCGGTGGCGCTCTGCGTCATGGCGGTAGTGGCGGTGCTGCATTATTCCGTGCAGAAATGGCTGGATAAAAAGGAAGGCCATACGGCGGAAAGCGCGTCTTTATTGTCAAGTGCACGCCAGGAAGAAGAAAAACCCTTGCCGCCGCTGTATTATGCAGTATTGCCTACAGTACCTTTGATTTTGATTTTGGTATTTAGCGACTTGTTGATTAAAGGCGTCAAGATGGATATCGTCAAAGCGATGCTGATTAGCTTGTTTTTGACCATGGTTATTGAGTATTTGCGGTCCTGGGACGGCAAAAAAGTATTTCAGGATATTCAAGTGTTTTTTGACGGTATGGGGATGTAGCTGGCTAATGTAGTCACCTTGATTGTGGCGGGTGAAACTTTTGCTCATGGTCTGCGCACGGTTGGCGCTATTGACGCCATTATCAACGGCGCCCAAAGCAGCGGCATGGGCGCTGCCGGGATGATTATCGTCATGGTGGGAATTATAGCGGTTTCCTCGGTTGTTATGGGCTCCGGCAATGCGCCGTTTTTCGCTTTTGCCTCGCTTACGCCGGTGGTAGCAGCTAAAATGTCCGTAGCGCCGGTGCTGATGCTGCTGCCTATGCATTTTGCCGCCAGTATCGCCCGAGCGGTTTCACCCATTACTGCGGTTATTGTCGTTGTGTCCGGCATGGCCAATTTGCCGCCTGTAGAGGTTGTGAAACGCACGGCCATTCCTATGGCGGGCGCGTTGATTGTTAATGTGGCGGCAACGTTCTTCTTCTTTTACTAAGGATTTTATCGCATCGTAATAACGTGCTTTGATTAACTTGCAAATCCGGCAGGACGGCTAGCGTCTTGCCGGATTTGTTATGTTTTCTTTTGGTGTTTTTGTGATACCATAAGAAATATGAAGAAAGTATGAGTGACGAAAAGAAGTTACCGACTCTCGGAAGGAGGAAGAGGAATGAGAAATAAAATTTTTTGTTTGGCGTTACTTTTCTGTGTCTTGTGGCAACTGCCGGCTTTGGCGGCGCCGGCTTTACCTACGGAGGATTTACAGCATGGCGTAGTCCGGCAGGCGGTAGACTTGCAGCCTACCGGCGAAAACAACAAATTAGTTTTGAAAAAAGGCCAAATGGTGCAGGTGGAAATCACTACCGGTCCGGAAAGCGGCAAAACGGTGGAAGTTTATAATGCCTTTTCGGGACAGACGCAGTTTGATATTCCGGTACATACCGGGGACAAGGTGCTTTTGTCAGTGGAAGAATTCCAGGGAAAGCGCAGCTATCATATCAGCGATTACGATCGCAGCCTGTTTCAGTACGTACTCTTAGGCTTGTTTGTGCTCAGCCTGGTTCTTTTGGCAGGCTGGGTGGGCGTTAAGTCGCTGGGTGTTATCGGCATTACGCTATATTTGCTCTGGGCGTGGTTGGTGCCCAATCTATTGTTGCCGGGAGTGAATATCTATTTACTGGTAATTGGGTTTTGCATAGCAGCCGGGGCGATTACCCTGTTATTTGTGAGCGGTTGGAATTTGAAGTCCTTAGCGGCTTTTTTTGGGACCCTTGGAGGCGTGTTAGTGGCAGCCTTATTGTCTTGGGGAGCTATCGATTGGCTCTATTTGACAGGCATGGAGACGGAAGAAGCGGTGGCTCTAAAACTGCATTTTGCCAAGCAGATCGATATTCACGGCATTCTTTTTGCCGGCATGATTATTGGCGCCTTGGGGGCTGTGATTGACGTAGCTGTTTCGGTTGCGTCGGCGCAGTGGGAGATGGACAAAGCCTGTCCCGAACTTTCTTGGCAAGAGCTGTTTAAAAGCGGTATGAATGTGGGCAAAGATATTATGGGCGCCATGTCGAATACGCTGATTTTGGCCTATTTGGGAACGGGTTTGCCGTTGCTGTTGGTCGTGGCGGCGCAGCCTAAGCTGCTGGTGGAAAAGGTAATTAACTTTAATGGTGTTGTTACGGAATTTGCCAGGGCGATGACAGGCAGCGTCGGCTTGATTTGGGCCATTCCGCTGACCGCTTTGGCTTCGGCTTTATTATTGCGGTGGCGGCATCGGGGAGATTGAGAAGACGATTCTACACTCTATAGAATAGAGGATGTTTTTTAAAAATTCAGACAAATAAGGTTGTTTTATTTTGTGATGAGGCGTATACTAAAAACACGATGCAGCGATGCAACGTGTTTTTTTAAAGTATTTCCGTATACAAGATACGGTGTGCAAAAACAAGGAGGAAACAATATGAGTTTGAGAGAAGAAGCTTTGCTTTTCCATCGTGAAAATAATGGTAAATTGGAAATGACCAATAAAGTAGAATTGAAAGATGGTTATGATCTGAGCTTGGCCTATACTCCCGGAGTGGCGGAGCCCTGCAAGGAAATCAACGGCGACAAAGACTTGTCTTTTGAGTACACCTGTAGAGGCAACATGGTGGCGGTTGTCAGCGACGGCACTCGGGTGCTGGGCCTTGGTAATATCGGTCCGGAAGCGGCGCTGCCGGTCATGGAAGGAAAAGCGGTCTTGTACAAGGTGTTTGGAGACGTGGATGCCGTGCCGGTTTGTCTGGGCACGACCGATACGGAGCAGTTGGTGCAGACTGTCAAATATTTAGAGCCCTCTTTTGCGGGTATTAATTTAGAAGATATCGAATCGCCGAAATGCTATGAAGTGGAAGCGCGCTTGCAGGAAATGATGGATATTCCTGTATTTCATGACGATCAGCATGGGACGGCGATTGCTGCGGTTTCCGCAGTTGTCGGGGCGTTGCGCCTGGTAGGCAAGGAAATGGCGAAGGTTCGTGTTTTGGTTAATGGCGCCGGGGCGGCGGGAACAGCCATTGTCCGTCTGCTATTGCAAGCAGGGGCAACCGATGTAACCATGTTGAACTCAAAAGGCGCTATGTATCAAGGCATGGATAAAACCCGAGTAGATGCCATGCAGGAGACGCTCTTAGGGCGCACCAACAAAGAATGCCGCCAAGGTAAATTGGCGGAGGTCATTGAAGGGGCGGATGTATTGATCGGCGTATCGGCGCCTGGCGCTTTTACCCCGGAGCTGATTGCCCAAATGGCTAAAGACGCTATCGTTTTCTCCTTGTGCAATCCCCAGCCGGAAATCGGCTATGAGGAAGCCAAGGCTGCTGGGGTTAAAGTAGTCGGTACTGGCCGCTCGGACGCGCCGAACCAAGTAAACAATGTCAGCGTATTCCCTGGCATTTTCCGCGGCGCTATTGATGTGCGCGCCCGCCGCATTAACGATGCGATGAAATTGGCCGCTGTATACGCGATTGCGGATTTGGTCAAAGAGGAAGAGCTGCGGGAAGATTATGTGGTTCCCAATGCGTTTGATAAACGGGTAGCGCCTGCGGTAGCTAGGGCGGTGGCTCAGGCGGCCATGGAAACCGGCGTAGCCAGAGTGAAAATGGATCCGGCAGAAGTGGAGCGACGGGCGGCCAAACGCATTGCCCATGGCATTCAGTAAGGCGAAGAGGGTACGACAGGTAAATATGTATTGAACAAGAGAACAGGAGTTACATGAGGGCTCGAATGAGTTTCTATTATTGTTTAAAAATCTCTCTTGTATAGCAGGAAACGAGCCTTTAAGGCTCGTTTCCTGCTATACAAGAGTAGAAGTTAAAAAAGCACGCCTTGCGGGCGTGCTTTAAAAAGTTTTGTTTAGTTGCTGGATTTTTTATTGCCATGGATTTCTTGGGCAAAAGAAGCGGCGCTGTCTTGAATGTGTTCTTGCAAAAGGCGGGAAGCTTTTGCGCTGTCCTTTTCCTCCAGGGCATCGGCGATGGCGCTGTGCTGGCGATAAATCGAACCCTTGTACTCTGGATTATAGGCGGCCAATTGACGCCGGAAGCGAATGATGTCCTGTAAGGTATCCAATAAGAGAGTGAGCCGGCGATTTTGAGCGTACTCCAGAATCACCTGGTGGAATTCTTCGTTTAACTTAACTAACGCATCCCGGGATTCTTCTTGTAATGTCCGGGCCAGGATGTCTCGCAGACGTTCAATGCCCTCGGCATCAATCGCTTTTGCAGCCGAGGCGCCAGCCAACCCTTCCAAAGCTTCCCGGCAGGCAAACGCTTCCAAGACCTCTTCGGGTTTAACAGAGCGAACAATAACGCCTTTATAAGGCTGCAGCTCCACCAGGCCATCGGCGTATAAGCGGCGCAAAGACTCGCGTACGGGAGTGGGACTGATACCTAGGTCTTGGGCCAGGGTTTTCTCAGTCAGGCGAGTTCCTTGTTCTAATTGCCCGGTGAGTATCAATTTTTTAATTTGATGGTAAACCTGCTCGCTGAGCGGTTGGCGATTGATGGGCAGAGAAAGTTGACGAGCCATAGCGACCTCCTCGAAAAATCAGCAAAGAGATACTTACCCGATGCTGTCCAATCTATTTTGTTGCAGGTAAATCTGCAGCGAATCTCATTTAGTGTGGCTCCATTATATACCCTTTTTAGGGAAAAACACAAATGCCGTACCGCAAAATAGGGCGTATAGAAGGTATTTTCAGTAAAAAAAAGAATTTACCCTGTATAAGATTATAAT
>NZ_JAQUZF010000077.1:0-12578 GCF_028691475.1 Anaeromusa sp. | reverse complement strand
CAATTTCTTTCATTATATAACAAACCGCCCTTGCTAGGAGACAAAATAAAAAGCCTTCGGGAAATTCCCGAAGGCTTATTACTGATAAATTGGTGCGGTAGAGAGGACTCGAACCTCCACAGGGTTGCCCCTACCAGCCCCTCAAGCTGGCGCGTCTGCCATTCCGCCACTACCGCATGAAACTATAAAGTTGGTGCGGTCGAGAGGACTTGAACCTCCATGAAGTTGCCTTCACTAGATCCTGAGTCTAGCGCGTCTGCCAATTCCGCCACGACCGCAAGAGGGCTTTATTGAGTTTGGTGCGGTCGAGAGGACTTGAACCTCCATGAAGTTGCCTTCACTAGATCCTGAGTCTAGCGCGTCTGCCAATTCCGCCACGACCGCAAAGCCAACTGCCATCACAAATAGCAGCTTACCCACGTTGGCTATTATAGCAGAGACCTCGCGCCAATGCAAGAAAATCTTTGCCTAAGAAAACAGCGATTCCTTCTAATTACTTATATCGCTCAACAAAGTTCTCCAAATTTTTCATGTTCTCATGCACTTGCCGCAAAATAGCAGCAATCTCTTCGGTTGTCGCAGCTTGTTCTTCACTAATCGCTCCGGTCGTTTCAATCGATTGATTGATCTCTGCAATGGCCCCGTTTACTTGTTGCAACGTCTCCTGAATCTTTTTTACGGCCTCGTTGGATTGATCCGCCAGCTTGCGCACTTCTTCCGCCACGACCGCAAAGCCCCGGCCGTGTTCACCCGCCCGAGCCGCTTCAATAGCCGCGTTGAGTCCCAATAAGTTGGTTTGCGCGGCAATAGTTCGAATAAATTCCAAAATACTGGCGGTATGCCTATTTTTTTCACCTAACGATTGCGCTTGCCCAATGGTCGCCTGCCCTGCTTTCGCTAATTCGCCTACGCTCTTAGCAACTTGTTCAATGCTCTCTGAAGCTTGCGTAGTATCTGCTGCAAGATCTTCGATCGTCTTGATCAACTGCAAACTATTTTGAAAATCAATACCAGAACTCAAGGTGCCAATTACTTCGCCCTGAATCCCATAAATCGGCGTAAAAATAGTTTTTATTGGACGCCCATAAACCGCTGGCGGAATATCGGCAAAGGTGTCTTGCTTCATTGACAAACAGCGTTCAATCGTTTCAATGCCGCTAATGGGCTTCCCCGCAGGAAGATCCAGTTCAAATTCTTTCGCACGATAATACGATAAGTATTCTTTGCAGTCTGTCAAACCGACTGCCATATCCTCCCGCACAATTCGGTTCATATACGGCAATACCAATTTGAAAGCCTGAAGAATTTCCTCATTCGTTTTAAAAAAAGTATTTTGCGTCATAATCGCACCTCTTTTCTGTAAGATAGTTTTTTATATCGCCAGTATACCACAATATTTCGCAATATTCTTCTTTTTTAATGTTGCAAAATGCAAAAACAAAAAGCCTGCAATATTTTGCAGGCTTCATTTTTTTGGTGCGGTAGAATGGATTTGAACCATCACGAGGTTGCCCCCGCCAGCCCCTCAAGCTGGTGCGTCTGCCATTCCGCCACTACCGCATAGAGTATTGATTGGTGCGGTCGAGAGGACTTGAACCTCCATGAAGTTGCCTTCACTAGATCCTGAGTCTAGCGCGTCTGCCAATTCCGCCACGACCGCATGCAGTAAGAACGTCCCTACTTTATCATAACAACTAATCTTCTGTCAACATACCAAGAAAATGACTAGCGCGCCGCCCAGGTCCATTCCCAGGCGTTCCATAAATTCCCCTCTGCCGGATTGGGTTTAAAACCGTTTAGCCCATTCTTGCTCGCATCCAGCTGGCACCGGAAATAAAGAGGTATTACAGGCACATCCGTGGCCATCAACGCCCCGATCTGCTTATATATCTCTTTGCGCGCCGCCATATCCGGAGTCGTCGCTCCTTGTATCGTCAAAGCGTCAATTTGTGGATTGCGCCAACCGGCGACATTAAGACCGCCTTGCCCTATAAAGCGCGAATGCCAATACAAGCGATTATCCGGGTCCACGCCGCGTACCCAAGCAAAAAATGCCGCCGCAAACGGACGTTGCCGATAGGTCTGCTCAAAGTTCTTTGCATCCACCACTTGAAGCTGTACCGAAACGCCCAGTTCCTTCCATTGCTGCACAATCGCCTGCGCCGCCAATTCCCGTTGCTTATTGCCGCTAGGCACCGTCAGAGCAAAGGCCAATGGTTTTCCTTCTTTTTGCAACATATTGCCGTTTTGAGCCAGCCAGCCTGCCTGCGCTAACAGTTCCTTGGCTGTTTTTAAATCACGAGGAGGTATTCCTTCATTCACATACGCCCAGGAAACAGCCGGCTGGTCCGCCCAGGCAGCTACCCCAGTTCCTTTTAACACCTGCTGCGCCAGCAGATTACGATCAAGACCCAAGGCTAAGGCCTGCCGCACCCGAAGGTCTTTAAAAAGAGGGTGATCCAGATTAAAGGTAATTTGCTCCCAAATAGGACCAGGCGTGGCAAACACTTGAAAATTAGTCTGGCTGCGCATCTGATCATACGCTTGGTTGCCAAAATGCGGCGCTATGTCCACTTCACCAGATTTAGCCTGAGCAATAAGCAAGGTCTCGTCCGGCACAATCTTATAAACAATGGTATCCATCTTAGGTTTACCGCGGAAATAGCGTTCGTTTGCTGCAAAAACAAGGCCGTCCGCCATACGCCATTCCTGCAGTCGAAAAGGACCCGTGCCAATCGGATTCCTTTGAAAAGCTCCTTTGTTCGGATCAGCCCCAGCCAAAAGATGCTTAGGCAGTATCGTTTTAAACAAGCTGACCCAGTCTGGATATATCTCACGAAATTTTACCACTACAGTATAGGGGTCAGGCGTCTCCACGGCGCGAATACGATCATAACCCTCCCTGGATATCGCCTGGGTTTTAGAGTTCATGATATATTCCCAGGTAAAACGAACATCTTCCGCCGTAAAAGACGCCCCGTCATGCCAGGTTACGCCTGTACGCAGCAGATAGCGAACCGTTAAACCATCCGGGCTCACCGTCGGCAGTTCTCTCGCCAAGTCCGGCTGCAGGGCGCCATCTGGCTGGCTAACGACCAACCCGCTAAATAGCAGTCGCGACATTTCATGAACCGAAACCGCATCCGAAAGATACGGATTTAACACTGCCGGCTCATGCAGACTAGCATAAACCACCTGTCCTCCGGAGCGAGTGGCAGAAGGCAATGCAACCTCTCCCGCTTTCTCCGAATTCTGCCCGAACGAACAGCCCCCAGCCAACAGCAACCCGCCCAAAATCAAAGCCAATATCCACATGCGGCCGAATCTACGCACCTCAATTCACTCCTTACCCCTTGTTCCCGTACAACTGCCTATATCGTTCCCTGCCGCTTAGCACCCGCTCCACGTATTCGCGGGTTTCGCCGTAAGGAATAGCCTTTACGTCTTGAAACGAAAAATTCCAGCCATAGGTTGTCATCCATTGCCGTACCGTCCCCCGCCCTCCATTGTAGGCGGCCAGCATCAACACTTCATTTCCATGAAACTCTTCTTTTAGCGAAGCCAAATACCAAGTGCCAAAACGAATGTTTGTTTCCGGTTCACTTAAATGCTCCTCAAAAAAAGTCTCTTCGCCTATATTGTGAGCAACCCACTGCGCCGTCTCCGGCATCATTTGCATCAGTCCGCGAGCCCCTTGGTTGGATACGGCTTGCGGCTTAAATTTACTTTCCGCTTGAATCACCGCAGCAACCAGCATAGGGTCTAGCTCTCTGCTGGCGGCATAGGTTTCAACCAAAGGCCGATAGGGAAAGGGAAAACGATAGGTCTCTTCAAACCACGCACTGCGATAGCCTCCGTACACAACCAAAACAAACAAGAAAAGGCACACAACCCCTCTCATCCATTTCCCGTCCCGCTGGGTGCTTCTTTCAGCCGCGCGCGTATACATCAAACCGCTTCTACTCATGTGGCCGCCTTTCAAGAATTCTGCGCTTAGGAAGAGTCCCTTGCAACACTCGCAACCATTGCTCTTTCACTTGCAAAAGGGTCGCCTCTTCAGCACCGTTATTATCAATGCAGACATCCGCCTGCGTCGCTTTCTCATTCAAATCCCCCTGCAGGGATATTCTATGCTTTCCTTCAGCCTCAGTCATGCCATCTCTGGCGCATAAGCGCTGGAGCTGCACCTGTGGCTTTACAAAGACTACCCATACCTCATCCATTTGAACCTGCCAGCCAACCTCAAACAACAACGGCACGTCAAACACCACCGCAAGTTCTCCTCTGGCAGCTGCCGCCTGAGCCGCCTCGGCGGCGCGCGCTAAAATACGAGGGTGCAGGATCTGCTCCAACTTTTTTCTGGCTGAAGCATCGGCAAAAACAATCGTCCCTAGTTTACGTCGATCAATCTCCCCTGAAGGAAGAACAATATTGTCTCCAAAAACAGCCGCTACCGCTCGATAACCAGGAGTCCCCGGCTTCACCACTTCACGAGCCAAGCAATCAGCGTCAATAATGGTCGCTCCCATCTTTTTTAGCAAAGAGGAAACAAAACTCTTACCGCTGCCAATTCCTCCTGTCAGTCCAATCCATTTCATAACTAATTCTACTCTCCCTTGTCCGGTTGGCAGCGAGAACACCAATGCGTCCCTCTGCCTGCTACCTCTGCGCGCGATATGCTTTGACCGCAGTGCAAGCATGGCTCGCCGCCGCGCCCATATACACAGAGAAGCCTCTGATTTCCCCCTCGGCGCCCCAAGCCGTCGCGATAATCCCGAATGCTTGTGCCGCCATGGTCAATCCCCTGCTGCAGCACCGTCTGGATAGCTTGATGCAGTTTTTCCGTCTCCTCCCTAGTTAGGGCCGCTGCTGTCCGCAGCGGATTCACGCCAGCCAAAAATAAACTTTCATCCACATAGATATTTCCCAAACCGGCTACTACATCCTGACGCAGCAAAAAGCTTTTAATACGGCTGCGGCTTTTTTGCAGGCGTTCCTGCAGATAGGCCACACTAAAATCATCTTCCAAAGGCTCCGGGCCCAAACTGCTCAAGCCAGGTAAAGAGGATACTTCCGCTGCCGAAACCAAGTGAAACGTACCAAAGGTACGCACATCATGATATAGCAATTGCGCGCCGTCGTCCAGTACAAAACGCAAGCGATCATGCAAACGCCGTTCCGCCGTTTCCGAAGCCGTCCGGTATTCTAAACGTCCGGTCATCCGCAAATGGATAACCAACACATCTTCTTCCAATTCCAGCAGCAAATATTTACCTCGCCGCCGCAGACGCTGCACCTGCCGTCCCTCAATGCGCCGCCCAAACTCCGTTGCGGGAGTCTTGATCAGCCGCGACAGCCAAATGTCACAATGCTCAATCCTTCGGCCGACCACCAAGGGCCCCAAGGTACGACAGATTGTTTCCACCTCCGGCAACTCCGGCATGTCTTCACCTCGCCTTCCGCAAACTCATTTGGCTTGCGCCCAGTTGACACCGTAATGCACGTCCACAAGTAAAGGCACCTGCAGACAAACAGCTTGCTCCATTTTTTCTTTGACGAGAGCTGCCACCGCCAAGCGTTCCTCTTCCACTACTTCCAACACCAATTCATCGTGCACCTGCAACAGCAAACGCGAGCGCAGCTGTTTTTCCTGCAACGCCTCAAAGACAAGGAGCATGGCTTTTTTGATAATATCCGCCGCACTCCCCTGAATCGGCGTATTCATGGCGGTGCGTTCCGCAAAGGAGCGCTGATTGAAGTTGCGACTGTTAATATCGGTCAAATAACGCCGGCGTCCCAGCATAGTTTCCACATAGCCGTCCTTACGAGCCTGGGCTACGGCATTCTCCATAAAGGTCTTCACTTTGGGGTAACGAGCAAAATAGCCTTCAATATATACGGCAGCTTCATTGCGGCTCACTCCCAAGTCCCTGGCCAAACCATAATCGCTGATGCCGTAGACAATGCCAAAATTTACCGCCTTAGCCCTTCTGCGCAGTTCCGGCGTCACGTCCTCCATAGTTACGCCAAACACCTCCGCTGCGGTCCGGGCATGTATATCTTGATTCTTTAAAAAGGCATCAATAAACGATTCATCTCCAGACATATGCGCCAGCACCCGCAGTTCAATCTGCGAATAGTCCGCCGACATTAACCAGGCATAGCCTTCTCCAGGCACAAACAACTCCCGGATACGACGACCTGTTTCCGTTCGCACTGGAATGTTCTGCAGGTTTGGCTCCGAACTGCTCAGCCGCCCCGTAGAGGTCACCATTTGATTAAAATGCGTATACACACGATTATTCTGGCGACTAACCAAGGCGGCCAAGCCTTCCAAATAGGTGCTTTTAAGCTTACTTAGCATGCGATATTCCAGCAGTTGGTCCACTACAGCATGGTGGCCGCTTAACTTTTCCAACACCTCAGCATCTGTGGAGTAGCCTGTTTTCGTTTTTTTCTGCACCGGCAAACCCAATTTTTCGAACAATATTACGCCCAGCTGTTTGGTGGAATTAACATTAAATTCTTCGCCCGCCGCCGCATGAATCCCCGTCAACAGCTCCTTTATCCGCTGTCCCAGTTCTTCATTCACTTCTTGGAGGTGAATAAAATCTACTGCAATTCCTTGCGCTTCCATGACCGCTAAAACTCGTACCAGCGGAAGCTCCAAGGAAAAATACAATTCGCGCATATGTTGAGCATCCAACTGCGCCTCCAGGATAGGCTGTAATTCCAAAAGCGCCTTTGCACCATAAGCCGCTGCATCTTGTTCAGGCAAGGAAGCCAACGACTCCTCCCGGCCCAAATAGCGCAGACAAATGGAAGCAAATGAAGCTTCCCCTTGGGTTGCGTCCAGCAAATAGGCCGCCAAGGCCGTATCGAAAGCAATGAAAAACTCCGCTTGCCGTTCTTGCAGCAACCACCGCACCAACCGCTTCACGTCATGTCCAACTGCGTTTTTCTTTGCAACCAATTCCAGCAGCAGCGTATCCCAGCTTGCGCACTCTGCGGCAAACCAGCATACCTCGGAGCCCTTTGACAAGACCAAACCGCTTAAGCACGGCCCGTCCCACAGGGGCCAGACAGCCACCGCCTGCTCTTGCGCCAGCCAAAGAAGCGCCGTTTGCTCTTCCTGCCACTGCAAGGGAGCAAGTTCCTGCTCTGCAGGGGCGGCAGTCTCTGTCCCATTCAAGGCCAGACGCGCCAGCAGGGAGCGAAAATCCATTTGTGTAAAAAAGGTGGCCAAAGCCGCCCCGGCCTCCGGTTTGCTTTGGCGCCAATCTTCCGCTAACGGCATATCGCGGACAATGGTTGCCAGCTTCTTCGACAGCAACGCCAAATCCGCATTAGATATCAAGGCTTCCCTAGTTTTGTTTCCTTTCACCTGCGCCGCTTGCGCCAGCACTTCTTCTAGTGTGCCAAATTGTGCCAGCAGCTTAGCTGCCGTCTTTTCGCCAATACCGGGCACCCCTGGAATATTGTCCGAGGCATCTCCCATCAACCCTTTTAAGTCAATCAGCCGCAGCGGTTCCATCCCATAAACTTCCTGCACTTTGGCTTCATCGTATACATCCATTTCGCTGATTCCTTTGCGCGTCAACAACACCTTGACCGCCGGCTCCACCAATTGCAGCGCATCCCTGTCTCCGGTGACAATCAGCACATCCAGACCTTCCTGCGCCGCATCACGGGAAACTCTCCCAATAATGTCGTCGGCTTCATACCCTTCCTGCTCTAAAACAGCCGCGCCAAACGCTGCCGCCAGTTCCCGTACTAGAGGAAACTGTTCCACCAGTTCCACTGGCGTCGCTTTGCGGTGAGCCTTATAATCCCCATATACTTCATTGCGAAAAGTATGCTTGCCTTTATCAAAAGCCACCACTAACTGCTGAGGCTGCCATTCCCCTAAAAGGCGCAGCAGCATGGTCGACAACCCATATACTGCGTTTGTATAACGCCCTGCGGCATCCGTCAGAAGCGGCAACGCGTAAAAAGCCCGATAGGTCAAGCTGCTTCCGTCAATAATCATGCAAATTGGCTTTGCCATGTTTTCACTTCACTTTCTTTTGCTTAACTGTATATATATTGGCCACGCAAACAAGAAAACCTTTCTAAAATATGATTTTTTTTGCACATCTTCTTTTAAAGCAGCCCTTGCTTTTTTGCGAACACCATGCTAATATATTTTAAGTAATATGGTCATAAGGAGGTGAACGACTTGCCGAATATTAAATCCTCTGTACGTAGTGTAAAAACGGACGCAGAACGTCGCGCGAAAAATTTCGCTGTTAGATCGACGGTCAAAACCGTGACCCGCAAGACGTTGGAAGCCATCAACGGCAAACAGGCGGATGAGGCGAAAACCCTTCTGACCACTGCTGTTAGCACCATCGATAAGGCTGCCAAGAAAGGCGTCATCCATAAAAATGCCGCTGCTCGGAAAAAATCCCGTCTGATGAAAAAACTGAACGCAATGTAAGTTTTGCGGCAGACAAAAAAGTGATGGAGAAGCTTGCTTCTCCATCACTTTTTTTGTCTGCCCTTTTCACACCATAAAATAACGAGTTTCTCTAACTCCCCTTGAAGCAGCCTTGTCCCTGATTTGATACCGCCTTCAAGCCGCGCCAATTCCTGCAGTAAGTAACGCAGCAAACCTGGCGAGACATCCCCTCGCTGGCGCAAGAGTTTTTCCGCTACATACGGATGCACTTTCAATTCCTTAGCCAACTCCTGCTTGCCGCCTTGTACCTCCAGGCTTTGCAGTTGCAGCCGCAGTTGTCGCGCTAAAAGCGGGATCAGCATGAACGCCCCGTTGGAACTGCGGCAAGCCTCTTCCAACAAAGACAACGCCCTGGCGCACTGCCCTGCAGCAATAGCATCCAGCAATGCAAAGGAGGAAGCTTCAGGCGTAGCCGCCAGCATAGTCTGCACATCTGTCAGCGAAATCCGCTTGCGTCCTTGCGTGTACAGCAGCACTTTTTCAGCCTCTTGTTCCAGCCAGCCAGGCGCCAATTGCTGGGACGAGCTGAATAATGAAGCCAACCAAGCCGAAGCATCCCGTTCTAAGGTTCTGCCGGCTTTCTGCAGGTACTGAGCAAACCAAGCCTCTGCTTCCCAGGGACGCAGCATCGCACAAGCGGCCTCTACGCCGCCGGCCTGCACCAAAGCCTTATAAAACCGAGTCCTCTTGTCCAGCTTGGTCGCTGTCAACAGCAGGCCGGCATATTCCGGCCAAGGCACCACCATCTCGGCGGCAGCGGCAATTTCTTCGGCCCCCGCCTCCCCCAGCCAAGGACAGCCATGCCACCAAAGCCACTTTTGCCCCCCCAAAAAAGGTATTTCCTGCAGCCAAAACCGAAATTCCTCCATATCCCATTTGCCGGACACCTTCAACATCTGCCCTGCAGCCGCCTGTTCTTCCGAAACCAGCAGCCCCGCCAGCTGTTGCCCGCTCCTGCGTACCTCCGCCGCATCTTCGCCGTGGAGCACATAAATGGAATGCGCCGTTCCTTTGCGCACATCCCGCATTAATTCTTCACATGTCATAGTTACGCCCCGTTTCAGAGTATATTCCGCTGATTTAGTGTACCCCAAAGCCCGGCGTTGTGGCAAGGCGCAAAACATGTCCATCCGTAAAAACCCGCACAGTACCGTCGCGATCCGTCCGCCATATGCGAGCTCCGTTCCGTGTTAATTCCTGCAGCGTCTCCGCATGAGGATGTCCGAAAGAATTATTGCGCCCCACCGAAATCAAGGCTATTTGCGGCGCCAGCTTTGCCAAAGCTTCTGCCTCCCAAGCAAAGCGGGATCCATGATGCGGCATTTTCAACACATCGCAGTGCAAATCCCGCGGCAGCCAAGAGTTCTCTAACTTTGCATCGCCGGTCAGTAAAAAACTTTTTTCTCCATAAGCCAGCCACACAACCAACGATTCGTCATTTTCGCCTTTCACAAGGCCGCCTGGCGAACGCAACGCATAAAAGGACACGCCGTCATCTTCCCAGGAAACCCCTTCTCCAGGCGGAATACGACATACGGAAAGCCCCGCCGGCAACGCGAGCTGTAACGCGCTTTGCCCCGGTTTTTCCATAGTCGGAGCCATCAGATAACGGCAGGGGAAACTATATAAGACCGCCTGGGCGCCGCCCATGTGGTCTGCATGACCATGGGTCAGCACAATGCCTTGCAGCTTCGATACGCCTAGGCGCCGCAAATGAGGAACAACAACCTTACTGCCGGCATCTCCTTGCCTCCACACGCCGCCAGCGTCCACCACCCAGGCATGACGGTGCGGCGTCAGCACCACCAGCGCATCCCCCTCGCCAACATCGAGCATATGCACTTCCAGTTCTGGCGGCAGCCACAGCCAAGGACCCAGCCACAGTGCGCACACCACCAGCCACAAACCGCCTTGCTGCAGCGCAGGCAAAGTTCGCCGCCAAAAAATTGTCAAAGCCGCAAAATAAGCTGCCCCTGCCAGCGCTCCCGGCGGCGGTACATAAGCCAACGCTCCTGGCGCCTTGGCGCACAAAGAGGCAAGGAAGCTGCCTAAATATACAAGCCCTTGACACAAGCCCCATACCGGAGTCAGTATTATGTCCTCTAAAATAAGGCCTGCCGCCAACGAGCCTAAGCCAAAAATCATAGCACTTTCTAAAAGTGGAAGCACCAGTAAATTCGCCAGAAAAGAAACAAGCGAAAACTGTTGAAAATAAAAAGCTAACAACGGTAGTGACGCCATCTGCGCTCCCCAGGTAATAGCCAGCGGCGCCCCCAGCACTGCAGGAACACGCCATGTCTGAAGACATTTTAGCGCTTGCGGCGCCAATAAAATCAACCCCGCCGTCGCAAAAAAAGAAAGCTGAAAACCAATATCCCAGAGCCACAACGGCTGAAACAGCAGTAGTCCCCACGCACAAAGCGCCAAAGAATAGACGGCTTCTTTCTCCCGCCTCCAAGCCAAGGCGCCCAAAGCCACCAGGCCCATGCAAACCGACCGAGCTACCGGAGCGCACCAACCGGCAATGCAAGCATACAGCACAATGCCTGCGCCAACAAAAGCCACCTTGCTTTTCTTTCCCAAATTCATCCAGGAACCAAGCCAAAGAAGCATCGCTCCCAGCAAGGACACATGCGAGCCGGAAACCGATAAAATATGAACAAGACCTGTATCGCGAAAATTTTGGGCTGTTTCCGGTGCAATACCGGCATAACCGCCAAAGAGCATCCCGTTCAAAACGCCTGCTGTCTCTGGTGATAACCTCTCGGCAACGCGCGTCGTCAAGGCCTCGCGCCATTGCGAAAATCGCCACTGCCCCCATTCATACGCGCCAGGATGACGCAACACCCGAACCATTCCTGTTTTAGCCTTCAAAGTCCCTGCAATTTCCTGGACCGCCAGCATTCGCTCGCGTTGAACTTGTCCCTCATCACGAAAAGCGTTGTTGGAACTTAATTTTCCTTCAACTCTTAAAACATCGCCTACGCCGGTATCACCTGCAGGGTATTTCAGCCAGACCGACTGGGTGCAGGAAGTCAACGTACCTCCCGGATCACCAACGACGTAACAAGCAAGACGCCCGCGCACCCAACCAGGCTCCTCCTCAATAACGGCCTGCTCCGCTAAAACGCCTTCTACTAATACAGGTTTTCCTTGCCAATGCGCTACTCCTTGCCGCCACTGTTCTAAAACCTGTTCTTCCCGCAAGACGCCAGCCAATGCTGCAGCCACTAATAGACAGACCAACGCCGCTCTTTTAAAACGCTGCGCCAGCGCCGCAGCGCCTAGCACAGCGACTGCGAATGCCAGTTGAAACGTTAAAACCGGCAACACGATCTCCGTATTGCCGTAAAAATAGATCCCCCCTGCTGTTATCGTCAACAGCAGCCAAAGAAATGACAAAATCACAACGCCAGCCTGCCTTGCAGTCGCTCTAAGAGCGTTTCGTTTATGCCGGGAATTTGCAAAAGTTCCTGCATAGAATGAAACGACCCGTGTTCTGTACGATATTGCACAATACGCCGCGCCAAGACCGGACTAACTCCAGGCAGACGGTCCAATTCCGCCTCGCTTGCGACATTCAAGAAAATAGCCGGAGCGCCCGCACCAGCGACAGCACGACTACTTTGATTTTTAGCCGCCAAAGCCTTACGGCTTGGCACCTTTACCTGCATGCCGTCCTTGCACTTTTGCGCCAAATTCACTTTTTGCAAATCCGCACTCTCATCAACTCCGCCAGCCAAAGCCAGTACGTCCGATACGCGCATTCCCGGCTCTACTTGGTAAAGCCCCGGAACCGCTACCGCCCCGCTGACATAAACCTTGGCCAACGCTTTGCCCTGAACTGGCTCCGCCTCCAACTTTACAGCCGTTTCCAGCGATGTTGTAGATTCCTTGCCGCTTAAAGATTGTATTGCATAACCTCCGCACACCACTAAAATCAATAAGACTGCAAGAACATATACGCGCACTGCCGGCATGACTGCCATCTCCCTTTCTCCAGCTTCTTTATTCATTACTGCTTCGACGCGACCATAAGCATCCCTGCTTTGGCAAGAAAAACCGTTGACGAGATCTT